>NZ_CABDWS010000074.1 GCF_901447495.1 Haloimpatiens lingqiaonensis | reverse complement strand
ATATATTATAATTAGTATTTGTTGCATAAATTAGTATAAATATTTTAAAAAAGCTCCAAATAAAATTAATATAACTATAGGTATCTACTTGCTCAGCATTGCTTAGTATTTATTATTGAAAATATATTTATATAGTGCTATTATTGTTTTTGTGCATTATATTTAAACTAGCCCAAACTTGATTGGAGGTATCCCTATGACCATAAGAGAAATGATGAAATACATTGAAAGTGAGTACCAAATAATAAATTCTACCCCTTGTGAAATATGTGGAGGAAATTTCATAGCAGATTCTATTGGCATAAATATAGTAAATTCCTTTCCTTTTGATGTTTGCCACTGTATATGTGAAGATTGTGGACATAAAAAAACATTTAAATTTTCCTCACCTTTTGTTTTTTCAGATGAAGAAAATTTAAATGCATTTAAAAGAGATATGAATTAATTTATATTAATTTTTCTTTATCAATACGTATAGGCCAACCACTATTAATGCAACAGGTAAAAAATACGCACTTATATATGATTTTATTAAATAGTATATATCTGTGCCTTCAAAAGCTTTATTTAGTATTGCAATAATTCCAACTGCTATAAGCACCCAGCCCAGTATATTAAATTTATTTTTTCTTACTGCTGCTGTGCTTTCAGTATTGTAATCGCCCTTATTCATATTAAAGCTACCATTTTTAAATCCCTTACCAAATACAAAACCATCCTCTACATACTCACCTCTATTGATTTTATGAGCAATCTTATAAGTATCGCTAAAAGTATATATCCAAAATAGAATTTTTACTATATCTGCAAAAAAACCTATTCCTACAAATCTAAATACAGGTTCTATTAATAAAAATATGGCTAACGCTTCAATACCTCTTTCCATTAAACCCAAATACATATATCCCACACCAGGAATTAATGCACATATAAAAGTTATTAAATCATTTTTCTTCTCCACTTATATCACTCCTCACTCTTAACATTTATGGTTCCATTGCTTATGTCAATATTTAAAATTCCATCACCATTTCCTAAATTCCTAGATAAACCTGAATTTACTTTCTTTTCATTGTTAAATTTGCAAACTCCATTGCTTATATCTAAATTCGCTTTAAAGTTTTTATCTTTAGTATTTACTGTAACTGTTGCATTAGACGCATCTATCTTTATATTACTGCATTTACTATTTTTTAAATTTATTTTTCCATTGGATATATCAATTACACTTTTTCTAATATCCCCTTCTAAATCTATATCACAATTAGATCCATCTATATCAATATCTCCACGAAAATCACCACTTTCTATATCTAAATTAGTTCCATTTATTTTTACATACATATCTTTTGGAACATATAGGGTTCCCTCTACTCCATTTACAAAGGCTTCAGGGAAATTTATTTTATATCCCTCATTTTCTTTTTCCGTATTTATTTCATATTTTCTAATAGCTTTATTCTTATCTACATATACTTCTAAATCCAACCTTATTTCATTTCCATAGGAATTTTTAATCTTAATTTTGGAATTAGGCAATTCACATTTAATTTGTTTTCCATAAATATCCAAAGTTTTATCAACCTTAATTCTTTTAGACTTATTTTTATCTATGTCAACTCCCTTTATGTGAAAGCTGTTTTTAAAGTACTCCTTATATCTTTGTTTAATCTCCCCACTGTTTTTTTTGAAAATACCACTATCATCCCTTAAATAATAAAAACTGTTCGTCCCTATAAAAAGTATCAGTATAGGGATTATCAAATAGTTAAATCCTATACTTTTGTTTTCCTTCCCCTCTTTTTTCCCTAAATATAAAACCTCTACTCCCAGCAATATGAATATAAACGGCCACCACTTAAAGATTTCCTTAGCTAAATTATAGTTCACATTGCTTATAGCTAGCCAAACTCCATAAAATATAAGAGCTATTGCACTAGTTATAGTCCCTGTCCTCTTCATAAAATTCCTCCTCTACACCCTTGTATTAATTAACTCACTCTTAATATATTCAATACCACTTTATAATTACTATTCTATATAATTAAATTTTTTCCTCTAAAATGAATAACTTTTTAAAAAGTGTCAATAATAATTTATGAAGTCAAAATTAAACCAAATGCCCCCATTATATTTAAGGATAATTAGCCCCCACTAATTATCCTTTTTTTATTTCAATTTATAAATTTAATTGATTAAAACTATTATAAATACTAAAATTATAAATAAGAAAATTAAAATATGTTACACAATTAAAACGTAAAAAAGAAGAGAGGTGAGTTTTTCATGAATAATAAAATTCTTATTGTGGAAGACGAAAAAAAATTATCAAATATAATGGGTGTATATCTAAAAAAAGAAGGCTATTTAGTAGACTTTGCTTACGATGGAGATGAGGGAGAGAAAAAGATTCAAGAAGAGGAATACGATTTAATAATATTAGACATAATGATGCCTAAAAAAGATGGCTGGTCTTTACTTCGTAAAGCTAAAAGCAAAGAAAACTCCCCATCAGTTATATTAACTACTGCCAGAGGTGAAGAAGAGGATAGAATATTTGGCTTTGAACTAGGAGCTGATGACTATATGGTAAAACCTTTAAGCATGAGGGAACTTGTACTTAGAGTAAATCTTAGAATTAAATCAAATATTGCCTCTTCCTCAAACTTATCTAGGATAACTCTAGATAATCTATTAGTAGAAGTAGAAAGCAGAACTGTTTACCAAAATAACGAAATAATTTCTTTAACACCTAAAGAATTTGATCTTCTTTTGTTTTTAATAAATAATCCAAATCAAGTATTTAAAAGAGACCATCTTTTAGATAAAGTTTGGGGATATGATTTTATGGGTGATACACGAACCGTAGATACTCATGTGAAAAAATTAAGAGAAAAATTAATTTTTTGTGACGAAAAACTTAAAACTGTATGGGGCGTAGGATATAAATTAGATTTATAGTAAAACTGAAGTGAATACTATCATTATATCCATATTTTGTGATTTTATTTTATGAATATGAAAAGTGAGGTGAAATGCAACAATGTATCCATCAATAAACAATGGTGGCTTCCTTTGCATATAATTATGAAAAATAGTAAAATAACTAAAAAATTAATAAAATACTTTCTCTTCACTATAACCCTAGTAATTTTTATATGTTTTTTTATTAGCGGTTCATTCTTATCAAAGCTTTATAGAAGACAACAATATAACACACTAAAAAACAATGCAGAAGAAATATATGAAAGCTTAAAATCTAATACCCCTGTTGAGGAATTATACGGTAATGCTGTTTTAATTAAAAATTCCGCAATTATCCCTCTTACAAAATCTAAAATGGGTATAATGCATATACTTAAGGATATGGATATTAAAAATTTACATATTCAAGACATAATTACTATAAAAAATGGTGAATCCTTTTTAACCTACAAGCTAGAAACTCCTCTTGGATACTTAATTACTTTTGAAAATGCTGCTCCTTACTCAGAGTTTTTAAACATAATATACATAGTTCTTATATCTGTATTTATTATAGCCATTATCATATCTATACCTATATTTTATTTCCTAGGAAAAAAATTCACAAAACCTATACTACAATTAAAAAATATTTCTAATGAAATCGCCAAAGGCAATTTTGAAATAGTAGAAACTATAAATACTCATGACGAGATAGAAGAATTGTATGTTAGCATTAGTAATATGTCTAATAAATTAAAAGAAAAGTATTCCTTTCAAAAAAAATTTATAGCAAATATGTCTCATGATTTTAGAACTCCTCTTAGTATTATTAGAAATTATAGTGAAGCTATTACCGATGGAATACTTTCAGAGGAGGAAACTGTTAATTATTCAAAGGAAATCATAAATGAAGTGGACAAATTAAATGCTATGGTAGTGGATTTATTAGAAATATCAAAGCTTCAAGAAGGTAAACTTAAATTAACCCTTGAGGAAGTGGATATTAGCTATTTTTTAAGCCAATGTGTGGAAAGCTTTCTAGCCTTAAGCAAAGAAAAGAACATAGAACTTGTTTTAAATTCGAAACCTATCAAGGTACTAATTGACGAAAAGTATATGTATAGAGTAATGTATAATTTTATAAATAATGCTCTAAAGTTTTCTCCTAATAATTCAATAATAAAAATCTCTTCAGTTGAAACACCTGAAGGAATTAAAGTTTCTGTGGAGGATAATGGTATAGGAATACCTAAAAATATGATTAAGGATGTTTGGTATAGATACTACAAAGACTCAAAAAGCGGCGGTATCGGCCTAGGGCTACCTATATGTAAAGAAATACTAGATCACCATAATTTTAAGTATGGTGTTGAAAGCAGGGAAAATCAAGGCTCCACTTTTTATTTTATAATACCATACACATTTGGAGCCGAGAGACTGGAGCTTATGGATTAGTGACTAAACTAACGGCTACGCCTAAAAAATATTATGAGCTCTTTCTTTCTTATAAATTAAAGATTTTCTAAATAAAATAAAGAAAATCCACATTAATTGATATCTGATATTTATATATTTAGCCTGGCTACCGCCAATAAATGGTTTAAGTTAAACGTAAAAGTATAAATAACGGAGCTATCGCATTAAGAATAAATACTACAATATATTGGTGCTAATTTTAAATTTGCAAATGAATATATTGTATGTAAATTCCTTAGTGCGACAGCCCCGTTATCTTTTTTACATTCTAAAATTTTTCGTAATGCAATGAAGAAAATTTATCCTTTAGTAGGTTGTTCTCTCCTCATGACCATATATGCATGACCTGAAAAATCTGCTTTTAATGGAGTGATAAATGTGAAATTTAGGACTATTGAACTAGCCTTAGAACTTCTTTATTTGTCCATTTAAAGAACCGTTAAGAAGTTTTCATTGTCTGAGCGAGGCACGAGTGAGTTTGAAAACTTTAGGGGCTTTAGATGGACAAATATTTAGAAGTTCTTGGCGTATTGTTCACAGTCCAAAATTTCACATTTATCACGGAATTAAAAGCAGATTTTTCCTATGCCACTTCCGTCACATTTTTCTAATATAGTATTCTTTTGAATATATTCATTCCAGTAAAGCCTGGAATACAAATTCTCCTAACTTTAAAACTTTCTTCATTAGCATTACAATAACCCATGTGAGTTGTAACTGCCATTTCATAGCCTAACTTTTTTGCGGCCTTTATTGTGTCATTATTATATCTTCCATAGGGATATGCCAAAAATTTTACGTTATTATTAATAAGATTCTCTATTTTTTCCTTAGCTAAACCTAAATCCTGAAGTTGTTCACTATAGGATAGCTTGTCTAATTTTTTGTGACTAGAAGTATGACATTGAATATCTATCCCATTTTCGTTCATCTCCCTAAGTTCCTTTAAACTGGAATAAATAGTACTACTTCCATTAGTTATATAATCCGCAACAACAAATATAGTGGCCTTTAAATCAAATTCTTTCAATACAGGATATGCATTTACATAGTTGTCTTTATAACCATCGTCAAAGGTTATGACTACTGATTTATCAGGAAAGGGTTTATCTTGTAAAATATGATAATATACTTGATCTAAAGTTAAAGTCTCATACCCATTATCTTTTATATATTTCATTTGTTTTCTAAAGTTATTCTTATCTACTACAAAAAAACCATTTTTATTATCCGATATAGAATGATACATTAATATAGGTATTGAATATTTATAAGTATCCTCCCCTTTTTTTCTAGTTGTTTTTCCCATAATCCTAAGAAAAGGTTCTGCAATTCTTCCGTTTAAAACCAAAATAAAAAGTAAGATAATTACAGTGGCTTTAAATATAAAATTTTTATTTTTATACTTCATATATTTACTCCTAATCTATTGGTGCACTTATCCATGCAACCATATTTATATAAAAACATATAATATAATATAATATATCATACTAAAAACTTTCTTTAAAATTTAATGGTTGTAAGTTATCCACATTATCAATATATGTTTATGTTAATAATTTGTTATTAATTACTTTCCATTTTATGGTTTAAAATTAATACAAGTGCTTATTTTCATAAAGTTATTCACATTATCCACATTTTCATTGTGGATAAGTTGTTAGTTTCATGTTAGTTTCATGTTAATATCAATAATTCATCAACAAACTGCATATTTCTTAGTATAAAAATTAATTAACTATTCATATAATATTAATTAATTTTTCAATCTTTATATTAACTCACAATTTAACTGTAGATTAAAATAACCATAAAATAGTTTAAATTTTCTTAATATTTCAATAAGTTTATGCTATAATATATAAAAGGGGCATTTATCTATGAAAGGTTGTGTTGCTTATGCAAAACAATAAAGTTATCTTTGTAGACTTTAAAAATAAGAATCGTTACAAAAGAAAAAAACGTTTGATGATATATTTTATGAAAATAAAAAAGCTCTTGGGAAAATTCTTCGGCAATAAAGGAACTTATAATTACCCTAAAAAAATAACTAATATAAATTAATATTTTTTACTTAATTTTAGTATTTACTCCCTGTTTAAAGGGAGTTTATATTTTTGCATAATATATTTTTATGTTAAAATATACTGGTTAGATGGATTTTTTATATGCAAGGAGGAAAACAAGCATGAGAATAGGCATGGGTTATGATGTACATAAATTGGTGCCAAATAGAAAACTTATATTAGGCGGCGTGGATATCCCCCACGAAAAGGGTTTACTAGGTCACTCAGATGCAGACGTATTACTTCACGCTATAATGGACAGCGTACTTGGTGCAGCTGCTTTAGGCGATATTGGCAAACATTTTCCTGACACTGATAATTCCTTTAAAGACATTTCTAGCATATTGCTGCTTCAAAAGGTTGGCGAACTTATAAAAAACAATGGATATACTATTGTAAATATTGATGCTACTATAATAGCTCAAAAACCTAAAATTGCACCTCATATAGAAAACATGAGAAAAAATATAGCAAACGCCTTAAATATACATGTAGATCAAATAAATGTAAAAGCAACCACAGAAGAGGGTCTTGGATTCACCGGTAGTGAACAAGGCATTTCTTCTCAGAGTATATGCTTGATACAATAGTAAAATATTTAACTAAATTCTGCACTATTATAGAAATTAATAATGAAAAACTTTTAAAAGCTCTAATTTAAAGAAATTTAATTAAGCCTCTTTAGATTAGAGCTTTTAACTATTTATTTTTAATTTTAAATATTAAATTTATAGATAAAAGTTTTTATAAGCGTATTTTAATTTTAAGTAAATCTTTATATTATAACATATTACAAATAATGTAACACGGCATTTGTAATATATCTCTAAGTTTTAACCTTTAATGCCTTAATACTAATTTTTATTCATCCTTATTTTCCACAAAAACAAAACTAAAATTTATTCTTATGTTTTTTGATTTTTAAAAGTTCTGATGTATTTAAAGAAGTATTTTCTTCAGAAGTCTTATTTTCCAAAGTCTTATTTTGCAAAGCCTTCTGTTCATGTTCAATAATAATATCATTTTTATCTAATACTGTTTCATTAGGTACTTCAATAAAATCTTCTTTTTCCTTTGTAATACTATTTTTATTATCAACTATGCTACTTTTGTCCATCTTATTTTGCTTTATTTTATTCTTATTTCTTAATAGCTTTGCACCTGCTAGGGTAGTTTTAATCTTGTTTTGTATTTTTTCATAAGGTAATTCTAATTTTCTAATTGCTATATCCAATAAAAATAATATTATACCTAGAGCTATAAATAAATTAGAAAGTTCTCTCCTGGTATATACGTCATCTATTTTACCTTGAAAAACTTCTTTTGGAGAAGTTATATACTTCCCCCCTACTCCCTTTACTAAATCCTTTAAAGAACTTTGTCCTTCATCTATCCTGTATTCTGGAGAATAATCAGCACTAATTCCGCCCATTGTGGAGTTTACTATTTGCCCATCTTTTATCTCCTTAACCTTAACCATATATACTCCTGTTTCATCTAAAGTAAATTCACCAGAAAACTTATTTATTTCCTTTGGATATAATTTTACTTTTTTACTTTTCATGGATGGTGCTATTATTTGAGCTTCAAGTACAGAAGATGAATTTAAATTTTCTCCCTGAACTTCTATAATACCCTTCTGCCCTTCCACATTAGTATTTAACTGTAAAGACTCGCTATTATAATTTTCTATACTCCAATTCAATAAGTTCTGCCAAAGTTTTAAGTTTTTATCCCATGAAATATACTCTTTACTCCATTTTCCATTCATATCCGAATTCCAAGCTACAGCCTTACCTAGACCATATTGCCATACTGTAAGTATTGGGTCATCCTCCGGTGTCTTAAGTATCACCTTAGAGGTTTTTTTAGGTGTAGCTCCTATATATCCCAAAAGCTGTGGAAGACCATTTTCATATACTCCCGAAAGTATGGCATGAGAAGATTGAACTACTGGAGTAAACCTCTTGTTATTTAAATAAGTTCTAGATGCCATAAAAGTTTCTTTTGCAAATATTCTAGGTATACTGCTTAAATTATCCGTATAATAAAATCTACCCTTAGCTCCTTTGGCTATATTTTCTAGTAATACTCTGTCAGAATCTGAACCTACAGCTACTGTAGATACAGTTATATTCTTATTTTTAAAATCTCTTATTAAAGTATCATATCCCTCTCTTTCTGCTTGACCATCTGTTAATAAAATTACGTGCTTTATTTCAGCCTTACTGTTCTTCAGCGAATTATATCCCTCATATAAGGCAGGTAATATACTAGTTCCTCCCCCTGACCTTATAGTTCCTATGGCTTCTCTTATGGCCTTTCTATCCTTTACATTTTGCCTTTTAACAACCCAATATTGTGCATCATCAAAAGCTATTACTCCTATTTCATCTTTATCTCTTAAAAATTCTGAAGTTCTAGCTGCTGCTTCTTTGGCAAGCTCCATTTTTTCACCGCTCATACTGCCTGATCTATCTATTATAAGCATCATAGAAATAGGCGGTATTTCTTTTTTTCCTCGCATATCCATATATACCGGCAAAACATCCTCTAGAGGCGTTTTAGCATATCCACCTAAAGCAAAGGAGTTATCTCCTCCTACTGCTATTAAACCTCCCCCTAAATCCCTTACATATGTGTTTAATGAATTTAAAAATCCACTACTTAAATTTTCTGAGGATACATTACAGGTTATTATGCTCTTATATTTGGATAAAGTTTTTATTTCTGAAGGTTCTGCTCCAACCCTTACCACATTAAAATCCACATTAGAAGCCTTTAATATATTTATTATTTCAGCTGCATCTTTTTCATCATCTTGGATTAATAAAACTTTAGCCTTATCCTTTACATTGGTAAAAGCAGATGCTTCATTATTTCTTAACTCCTCATCTGTTTCTGGCTCTATAACCACTTTATAAGTTTTAAAGCCTCCCTCATCAGCTTTATCCTTAAAAACAAATCTATTATCACCCTTGACTATATTAACTTTAGACTCACCTTTTTTTGCATTATCACTAAAGAAATTAACATTGCAACTGGTATTAATATTACTTTTTATATTGACTATCACACTAAATTCTTCTGAAACTCTAACCTGTTCTGGCACTTCAACCTTATGTATTGCCACATCCTTTTTTTTATTATCACCTATTTTATAAACCTTTAAATCCACCTTTTGTTCCTTTAATGTAGATATTAATTTAGAACTTTTTCCTTGGTTTTCTTTCTCATCAGTTATAATAACTATTCTTTTTTTATTTTTTTCATCCATATTTAAAAGAGCGTTAACCATGGCGTTTTCTATATTAGTATAGCTGCTTATAGGCTCTGTTTGAATTCCTGAAAAAGATACTTTTTTAGATGAAAAGTTTTCCACAAGGGCATTTTGGCCAAAAGACATAATGCCAATGGAATCATCCACATCTTTATTACGGATAGAACTTTTTATAAATTCCTCTGCCTTTTCCTTACCAGAAGCAACACTATCTGAAGAATCCACTAAAAATATAGTAGATGTATCCTTAGCCTTCCACACTAAATTTAACCCACTTAAAGAAAAAATCAAAACCATAATAAGCAAGCTTCGTATCAAAAGCAGTATTTTCTTTTTAGTTTTATTTATATTTAAATTTCTACCTGTATACCAAAAAAACATTAATAGTATGGGTAATAGAAGTAATATATACTGTTTTTCAAAATAAACCTTCAACTATCGCCACTCCCTTTTTACCAGACTTTATATTTATTTTGGCAGAAAAACATTTTTTTGTAAAGTATAATAAGTAAGCTTGCATAAAAATAAAAAGCGATATGATTAAAATCATATCGCCTAATATATCAACTATCGTTAATTTACTATTTATTATAGTTTAACAACGTTAGCAGCTTGAGGTCCTTTTTGTCCTTCAACTACTTCGAACTCAACTTCTTGACCTTCTTCTAAAGATTTGAATCCATCTCCTTGGATAGCTGAGAAATGTACGAATACGTCATTTTCTCCTTCTACTGATAAGAATCCGAATCCTTTTTCTTTGTTAAACCATTTAACAGTACCTTTTTTCATTTTAAATTCCTCCATATTCCTTAAATAAATTAAATCCATTTATAGATAAAGGGTGTCACATATAACCTTAATACTGAATTAATGCCATATGGAGAAACTGAGTCAATTTAATACAATAGAAAACACATCCATTAAATACTAAATAGGAACTAATTTCTTAATCTTCATCTATAAATTTGTTCACACTAATTCTACACCTTTATTAAGGAAATTTCAAGTAAAAAATTAAAATTATTAATTTTTTTAATTTAATCATATTTTACTTATTATTTAGTTGAAATACTGCTAATTTTTTATCTTTGCTGCTTAGCATTTATACTCAATTGCGTAAACTACACCCCACTTACTTCATTGAAAATACACAACTTATTTATAGAACTTCCAATTAAATAAGTAGCATAAATTTTTGCAAAATTTCTATAAACTCTATTTCAATTATAGTGTCAACGGTACTACTCTTTTTTAATCACTTTCTATTAGATTTCAAATACTATTAGAAAAAATAATACAAATTACTTCATTTATAGCTTTTACATATATTATTAACTTAAATACAAAAAATGAAATACAATTATTTAAGTAGGAAAGGAGTGCAAACTTATCATGAATAATTTACCAGATATATTTAATGAATTTAGTGAAGCTCGAAGAGAAGGTTTTATAAAAATTAAAAACTTAAAAGAAGAAGGCAAAAGAATCGTAGGAACCTTTTGTGCTTTTACACCTTGCGAAATTATGATGGCTGCGGATGCTATTCCTGTTTCCCTTTGTGGCATGAGTGAAGAACCTGTTTCTGATGCAGAAAGAGACTTACCTAGAAATTTATGTCCTTTAATAAAATCCAGTTACGGTTTTGCTATAACACAAAAATGCCCTTACTTCTATTTTTCAGATATTATAGTTGGAGAAACCACTTGCGATGGCAAAAAGAAAATGTATGAATACTTAAGTAAAATAAAGCCTATGCACGTTATGCAACTTCCTCAAACCGTAGACCATGAAAGATCTATGGAAATTTGGAGAGGAGAAATGCTCGCTCTTAAAAAAGCTCTAGAAAATCAATTTGGAGTAGAAATTTCTGAAGAAAAAATTAAAGAAAGCATAAAACTAAAAAATGAAGAAAGAAAAATCTTAAGGGAATTCTATGAATTAGCAAAGCTTTGCCCACCACCTATGACTGGCCTTGAAATGCTTCAAGTACTCTATGGAACAGACTTTAGTGTGGACAAACATAAACAAAATAATGACATAAAAGCTTTAATAGAAGAAATCAAAAATAAATACAATAAAGGAGAAAGAAAAGTATCAGAAAAAGCTCCTAGAATACTTATAACTGGCTGCCCAATGGGTGGAGCTACAGAAAAAATAATAAAAATAATTGAAGAAAGTGGTGGAGTTGTAGTTTGCTTTGAAAACTGCAGTGGAATAAAATCCAAATACTCACTTGTAGATGAGGATAAAGATGTCTATGATGCCTTAGCAGAAAGATACCTAAATATAGGCTGTTCATGCATGGCACCTAATGATAACAGAATAGATTTACTTTCTAATTTAATAGATGAATATAAAATTGATGGAGTCCTAGACATGATTCTACAAGCATGTCACACTTACAACGTAGAAACTAAACGCATAAGAGATTTTGTGACAAATGAAAAAGGAATTCCTTATACAAGTATAGAAACAGACTATTCTCAATCCGATATTGGGCAACTTAAAACTCGAATATCCGCATTTATCGAAATGCTTTAACAACATAAGAATAAATTGTGACGGAAGTGGCATAGGAAAAATCTGCTTTTAATTCCGTGATAAAATTGAAATTTTGGACTGTGAACAATACGCTAAGAACTTCTAAATGTTTTGAAATTTAAAGCCCCTAAAGCCTTCAAACTCACTCGTTCCTCGCTCAAGCAATGAAGGCTTCTTAACGGTGCTTTAAATTTCAAAACAAAGAAGTTCCAAAGCTAGTTCAATAGTCCCAAATTTCAATTTTATCACTCCATTAAAAGCAGATTTTTCAGTTACAGAATGCTTGCTTCGTGGGTGGTAGACAACCTACTGAAGGATGATTTTCCTCCACTGCGTTACGGAAAATCTTTAATTAAATAAATAATATAGTGGGAAAAGGTATAACTGATTCATTAAATGAAGTGGTTATACTTTTTCTTTTAGGGCTTAAAAAATCTTTTATTGGCGATAGCCAGCGAAAATATACAAATATTAAATATCAAATATCAAATAATGTTGAAATTCCTATGGAATTTCTTAAATTAGAATTTGTGGAAGAAGTAAGAAGTAATAGTGAATGAAGACTTTCCTTCACTATGCTATGGAAAGTCTTTAATTAAATAGATGTAATAGTAAAACAAACCAATAGGTAAAAAATCAGAAGTTGAGCACTTAAAAAATTTTTTTTGGCGTAGCCCGCTGATTTATAATAAAATACCAGAAGTTTAGCGCTTAAAAATTTTTGGGGCGTGAGCCCGCTGATTTATAATGAATGATTGAGGGTTAGGTTAAAAACCATAAATTCTGATTTTTGCTGGAAATTTTAGAGAAAAAATTTGCATAATAAAAGCATCCTTTTTATAATAGTTTTGACAAGAAACCAACTTAAAAAGGATGCTGATAAAATGAGTAAAAGTTATTTAAAACAATTACTTACTTATATTAATAAGGTATACGATATAGGTGAAAAAATCAATAACTTAAAAGATAAAAGAATAAAATCTCCAGTAAAAATTTCAACAATTACCTTCGTGGTGTTATTTGGATTTATGCTTCAGATAAGAAGTTTCAATAGATTAGAACATTGGCTTAAAAAAGGCAAGTTTAAAAAAGTAATACCTAAAAAAACTAAAATGCCACGCATTGATGCCGTTAGGCGCTCCTTAAGTGATTTTGATTTAGATGGATTAAAAGAAATTCATAAACATATAATAAAAACCATTGTAAAAAATAAAGTATTTAGAAATGGTACTATAGATAAATTAAAAGTAGTTGCCATA
>NZ_CABDWS010000073.1 GCF_901447495.1 Haloimpatiens lingqiaonensis | reverse complement strand
AAAGCCTAGCGGCTAAAGAATTAGTGCATTTTATTTATGAGCAAGCTAAAAACAATGTACCCATAGAATTAATACTTGATGAGCTGAAATTAGCTTCTTAGAAAAATTTTCAAGTTATTTATAGGACAAATATAGTGTGAAACACTGTAACTATATTCCTGTCAAGGAATTTGAATCTACAATTGGTATTTCAACTTCTTAAATTAAAGAAGTTAAGATATTAAAAAGGATCCTAAGCTGGAGGGAGAAGTTAAGACATCACTTTTAAACTATAAGGAGTCTAATGAGGAAGTGTCAGAAGTTTATATGAGTACTCCAGATAAAAAGATGATAACGGCAACTAATGCACACTTACCAGAGGGGTATGATCCTACAGAGAGAATATGGTATAAAAATGCAGTACAGGCGGATGGAAAAGTTGTAGTATCGGAACCTTATGAAGATAGTGGTAAAATGGGATGCCATACTATAACTTATTCTAAAGCAGTTAAAGACAGGGATTCACAGTTAATAGGGGTAATAGGACTAGATGTGGATATAAATTTATTGACTAATGAGATTTCTAAAACAAAAATAGGTGAAAAAGGTTATGCTATGTTTGTAGATAAAAGTGGTAAAATAGTATCTCATAAAGATAGCAAGCTTGTGGGTAAGAGTAAAGAACAACTTCCTTGGCTTAATGACATATTGAAGGAAAACAACTCCAGTTTTTATAAAGATATAGATGGAAATGAGAATTTCATATATAAATTTACCAATGATAAAAGCAAAAACACTATAATTTGTATATTGCCAAAATCCGAAATTACTGCAGAATTAAAAGAGATAATATTTATTGCATTAGGGGTAACCATATTAAGCATAATTGTTGCGGTAATTCTTGTATCATTATTTTCAAAAAAAATATACAAGCCTATAAAGGTAGTTGAGGCATACTTAGATGAAGTAGGGAATGGTAATTTAGCTATAGATATAAAGGAACATAGTTCCATAAGAGAATTACATAGTATAAATGTATATGCTAATAAAATGAAGGACAATATAGTAGATATAGTTAAGAATATACAAGATGGTTATGAAGAAATGAATAAATCTTTAGAAGTTTTAGCGATTTCTATGAAAGAGTCTAGTGCAGTAGGAGAAGAAATCTCTTCAGCAGTTCAGGAAATAGCAACTGGGGCAACACACCAATCTTCAAAATTAGAAGAAAGTGTAGGGTTAATCACACAGTTAGAAAGTGAAATCAACAACTCTGTAGCTAATGAACAAAATATGATAATGGCACTTCAAGGTGTTGGAAATGCTACACAGAAGGGCATGGAGGTTGTTGGGGATTTAAAAGAAGTATTTAATGATAATACTAAAGCTAATGAGGAACTGGCAGAAGAAATTAAAGAGTTGGGAGAAAAATCTAAACAAATAAAAAGTATAACAGAAACTATAAAATCTATAACAGAACAAACAAATCTCCTTGCGCTTAATGCATCTATTGAAGCAGCTAGGGCAGGAGAAGCCGGCAGAGGATTTGCAGTAGTGGCAGAGGAAGTTAGGAAGCTTGCTGAGCAGTCTTCAAATGAAGCATCTAATATTGAAAAAGTTATAAATGAAGTTTATAAGAGTATGGAAATTGTAATGGATAAAATAAATAGCACTCTAGATATAAATAATAAAACAGGAGAAAATGTAGAGGCTACTTCAGTTACTTTTAGGGATATTATGAGTGAAATAGAAGTACTTCAAGAAGCTATAATGGCAGTGGATAACTCTTTGGGTGTAATATCAGAGCATAAGGAAAAAGTTGTGCAAAATATACAGGATATATCTGCTCTATCAGAGGAAACAGCAGCCACCACAGAAGAGGTAAGTGCGTCTACTGAGGAACAGGCTTCAGGACTTCAACAAATAGAAGTAGTGGTGGAAGAACTAGAAAATCTATCTAAGAAACTTCAAGGGGCTGTGGAGAGATTTAGGGTTTAGTTGACAATTGACAGTTGACAGTTGACAGTTGACAATTGACAGTTGACAATTGACAAGTAAGTAAGAATTAAAAATTAAGGATTAAGAATTAAAAATTAAGAATTAAGAATTAAAAATTAAGAATTAAGAATTAAAAATTAAAAATTAAGGATTAAGAATTAAGAATTAAGAATTAAGAATTAAGAATTAAGAATTAAAAATTAAGAATTAAGAATTAAGAATTAAGAATTAAAAATTAAGGATTAAGAATTAAGAATTAAGGATTAAGAATTAAGAATTAAGAATTAAGAATTAAGAATTAAAAATTAAAAATTAAAAATTAAGAATTAAAAGTTAATGTTTGGTGATTTGGAAATAATGGAATAGAATAAGAAAAAACTAAAAGGTTGTTGATAAAATAAATTATCAACGGCCTTTTAATTTTAGTTTTTGTTTTTTTACAGAAAGTACGTTTATTTCATTGAAGTTTTTCCATTTGTATTCAAATACTAATTGTTAGCTTCATATTCAACACCTTAAATAGGCTGCTATAAGGTGAGTTATGAATTAGTTATGGAATCTTTATTGATATTCAAAACTTTTGCTGTGTTACTTAAGGCTATTGGGCAAAACTATCCCTCAATAGTTAGTTTTGATTTTTGTTCAATATGAGCTTCTCCTGCCTTGAATAGCGCTATTTTTGTAAGTAGAGGTCCTACAAGCTCATAAATAACTGTGGCAGATAGTATTATAGTTCTTATGGCTGCTCCAAATTCTGGCACAGCAGTTTCTGCTACCATGGCTAGTCCTATAGCTACACCGGCCTGTGGAATTAAGGTAAGACCTAAATATTTTTGAACCACAGCAGGGGATTTGGCAAGTTTAGCACCTAGGTATGCGCCTAAAACCTTACCTATAACCCTAAATATTATATATGCAGCACCTAATAATCCTACATGTTTGAGTATGCTTAAATTAAGTTCTATTCCTGCTATGGTAAAAAAGGCAACAAAAACAGGTGGAGTAAATTTATCTACAATAGATAAAACTCTGGTACTATTAGGAGCGATATTACTTACAGTAGCACCTATAGCCATACAGGTTAAAAGTGGTGATATGTTCAATTTTATAGCTAGTCCAACAGTTATAAAGACCGTTGCTAAGCTTATAGTAAGAAGTTGATCTTCTCCCTCAGAATATTTAGAAATAAATGACAAAGCAAATCCAATAGCGATGCCTATTATAAAAGCTAAAAATATTTCTTTAATAGGTAATAAAAGTGTTTTAATATTAAAGGTTTGTGAGGCATCCATTAAGGATTTGGCTATGGTCATAGAAATTCCAAAGGCCATGATACCCACAGCATCGTCTATAGCCACAACTGGAAGTAATGTATTAACTAGAGGCCCTTTAGCCCTATATTGTTTTATGACCATTATGGTAGCTGCAGGAGCTGTAGCAGCAGCTATGGCGCCGAGCATTATACTAAATGGTACCGGTTGTTTTAAAATTACAATCATAACAAAATCAACAATTAACACGGCAGTTAAAGACTCAAAGAGGGTTATTATTATAATTCCATTACCTAATTGTTTTAAATTATCAAAATTAAAAGAGCTTCCGATACTATAAGCAATAAAACCTAAAGCTGCCTCGGAAATTACAGATAGTTTGGCAGCTGCAGTAGAAGGAACTAGATTTAAAATAGAAGGGCCTATTATGAGTCCAGCTATAAGATAACCAGTTACCTTAGGAAGTTTAAAGTAGGATATAACTTTTCCCATTATTAACCCTGAGATAAGTATAATTCCCACATAATATAAAGAGTGCATTTGGTATCATCCTTTCTAAACTATTACAAATTATAAGCAAAGACCTTCTACATAATTTACAGGCAAAGTGAATACTATACCTACTCCAGGTTTTTTTAAATCACCCACTACATTTTTAATAGCTGAAATAGCTGTAGTTACCTGCTCATCTTTTAAAACAGTAAAAATAGTTTTGTTAAAAGGTCTCTTTTCATTTAAAAGCATTTTTAAAGAACCAAACATAGGCAAGTCTTCTCCACAAGAAGTAAGAATTCTAGCCATGCCTGTGCTGTCAATTATGGTTGCTCCTCTTATACCAGAGTTATTTAATTCTTTTATTATATCCTCTAAATAGTTAGTTTTATTTAGAACCATTATTAATACTTGCATAAAAAATCCCCTTTCATAAAATTTTTTAATTTTTTTAAAATAATGACTATTATATATATATAGTATAACATTAATTTTGCTATTTTTAAAAAAATATGAATATATTAGGGTTAATAATAAAATTTATAAAGGCAATATTGGTAACTCAACTTTCGCATATAGATTTTAAGTTCTACACTATACAAGGTAAGAAGTAAGAAGTAAGAAGTAAGAGTGAAAAGATTAGGTACTAGGTACTGGGTGCTAGGTACTAGGGAATGAGGATTTTCCTCCACTGCGTTACGGAAAATCTTTAATTAAATAAATGTATTAGTAAAATAAGTTATAATTATTTAAATAAATGGAGTAGTTATAGATTTTCTTTTTAGGGGCTTAAAAAATTTTTTATTGGCGGCAGTCAGCGAAAATATAGAAATATTAATTAATGTTGAAATTTCTATGGAATTTCTTAAATTTATATTTTTTTAAAACTCCATCAGGAGTTTTATCATCCTAGCACCTAGAACCTAGCACCTAGAATCTAGAACCTATAAAGCGACTAATTAACCATTAATTACCTGCAATTTTTATATTTTTATTTTATAACTGTGAAAGTTGAATTGGTAATTAATGAAGGATTGTTTTTAAAGGAATATTGGATAATTAGATTGCAAAAAAGTAATACTAAATATAGTGCTGTATATGATATTTGCTAATATACAGTATGGAAATTAAAGCTATTTATTTGATTTTTAGAGAGGAAGTGAATTTTTATGAAAGTAACTAATGCTCAAGAGTTGATGGACAAAATAGCAGAAGTAAAAAAAGCTCAAAGGGAATTTGCAACCTATAGTCAAGAACAGGTAGATGAGATATTCAGAAAGGCGTCTATAGCAGCAAACAACAATAGACTTGACCTTGCAAAAATGGCAGTAGAAGAAACAGGTATGGGCATTGTAGAGGATAAGGTAATTAAAAATCACTTTGCTTCAGAATACATGTATAATAAGTATAAATATGAAAAAACCTGTGGAGTTATAGAAAAAGACGAGGCTTTTGGTATATGCAAAATTGCTGAGCCTATAGGTGTAATTGCAGCGGTGGTTCCTACAACAAACCCTACATCCACAGCAATATTCAAGGCATTAATAGCTCTAAAGACAAGAAATGGTATAATTTTTTCACCACATCCAAGAGCAAAAAATTGTACCATAGAGGCAGCTAAAATTATACTTCAGGCAGCAGTTGAAGCTGGAGCACCAGAGGGAATAATAGGGTGGATTGATGAACCATCCATTGAACTTTCACAGGTAGTCATGAGGGAAGCGGATATGATTTTGGCCACTGGCGGTCCTGGAATGGTGAAGGCAGCCTATTCATCAGGTAAACCAGCTATTGGTGTTGGTTCAGGTAACACACCTGTAATTATTGATGAAACTGCAGACATAAAAATGGCAGTAAACTCAATACTTCTTTCAAAGACCTTTGACAATGGGGTTATTTGTGCATCTGAACAATCAGTAATAGCACTTAGCTCAGTATATGATCAAGTGAGAAAAGAGTTTTTGGAAAGAGGCGCATATATACTTAAGGGAGAGGAATTAGACAAAGTAAGAAATGTGATCTTGGTAAATGGAAACTTAAACCCAAACATAGTTGGGCAGCCAGCACATAAAATAGCTGAGCTGGCAGGAGTAAATGTACCAGAAAATGCAAAGGTTCTTATAGGAGAAGTAGAATCAGTGGAGCTAGAAGAGCCCTTTTCACATGAAAAATTGTCGCCTGTACTTGGAATGTATAAGGCTGAAAACTTTGATGAGGCTCTAAATAAGGCAGAAAGACTTGTGGAGCTAGGAGGATTTGGTCACACTTCATCACTTTATATAGACACTAACAGAGGAAAAGAAAAAATTGAAAAATTCAGCCACATAATGAAAACTGGTAGAACTATAATAAATATGCCTTCATCACAGGGAGCCATAGGAGACATATATAACTTTAAGTTAGCACCATCCTTAACTCTAGGTTGTGGTTCTTGGGGTGGAAACTCTGTATCAGAAAACGTTGGTCCTAAACATTTATTAAACATAAAGAACGTGGCTGAAAGGAGAGAAAACATGCTTTGGTTTAGAGTGCCAGAAAAAGTTTACTTTAAATATGGAAGCCTTGCAATTGCGCTAAAAGAATTAAAGGATTTAAATAAGAAAAAGGCCTTTATAGTAACAGATAGGGTTTTATTTGAATTGGGATATGCAGATAAAATTACAGAGGTATTAAATGAAATAGATGTTAGCTATAAAATATTTACAGATGTACAGCCAGATCCAACATTAGAGGCAGCCATAAAGGGTGCAGAAGAAATGAAAGCTTACAAGCCAGATACCATAATAGCTCTTGGCGGCGGATCAGCTATGGATGCTGCTAAAATCATGTGGGTATTATATGAACATCCAGATGTTAAATTTGGAGACTTAGCCATGAGATTTATGGATATAAGAAAGAGAGTTTACGCGTTCCCTACCATGGGTGAAAAAGCAATGCTTGTATGTATTGCTACATCAGCTGGAACTGGTTCAGAGGTTACTCCATTTGCGGTTATAACAGACGAGAAAACAGGAATTAAATACCCTCTTGCAGACTACGAATTGACACCAGATATGGCTATAGTGGATGCAGAACTTATGATGAATATGCCAAAGGGATTGACTTCAGCCTCTGGTATAGATGCCTTAACCCACGCTATAGAAGCTTATGTATCAATTATGGCATCAGATTTCACTAACGGTATGGCACTGGAGGCTATAAAATTAATATTTGAATACTTGCCAGTGGCTTACAATGAAGGAACAACTAATGTGGAAGCAAGGGAAAAAATGGCTCATGCATCAACTATTGCAGGTATTGCCTTTGCCAATGCATTCCTAGGTACTTGTCACTCTATGGCCCATAAACTAGGCTCAGCGCATCATATACCACACGGAATTGCTAATGCACTACTAATAAATGAAGTTATAAAATTTAATGCAGTTGACAATCCAAGAAAACAAGCTGCTTTCCCTCAATATAAATATCCAAATGTGAAGGAAAGATATGCAAAAATTGCTGATTATCTAGGATTAGGAGGAAAAACAGCAGATGAAAAGGTAACATTGCTAACAAAGGCTATAGATGAGTTAAAAGCTAAAATAAATATACCAATGTCCATAAAGGAAGCAGGAGTTTCAGAAGAAGATTTCTTTGCTACTTTAGATGTCATGTCAGAACAGGCCTTTGATGACCAATGTACCGGAGCTAATCCAAGATACCCTCTAATAGAGGAAATAAAACAAATGTATATAAATGCTTTTGGTAAATAAGAAATAAAAATAAGAACTAAAAATAAAAATAAGAAATAAAAATAAAAATAAGAACTAAAAATAAAAATAAGAAATAAAAATATAAATAAGGAATAAAAGTATAAATAAAAGTAAAAAACACTATGAAGATTTGGTAAGTTTTACAATCTTCATAGTGTTTTTTTATTATTCAAATAAATTAAGAGTTTTGTTAAATAAATCCTTGTTTTCTGAAATTTTATTTTCATTTCCAATGACGCAGATGTAATTTTCATTAGCTAGCTTTTGGAAAAGGTCTTTTAAGCTCTTTAAGTTTTCTACATTACAGCCTAATATTTCATTTCTTTCCTTTTGAATAGTATCCTGAGAAATTCCTCTTATATAGTTAACAGCTGCGGCATCTCCCATCATAGATGGTGTCAATGGAGAATCCACTTCGCTCATGGTGCCTATGATGTACTTAGTCATTTCTCGTTCATCCACATCTAGAGCTTCAACATATTTATAAATATCATTATAGGCATTTAGAGTTTCCTTTAAGTTAGGGTCTCTATAAGATGTACAGAATAGGTTACCATTCATTTCAAAGTGAGAGAAGCATCCGTAAGCGCCACCTTGAACACGTACCTTATTCCATAGGTAATCAAAGCTTATTATAGTTTTCAAAACCTTAAGAACTCCAGTATAGTCATAGCCAAGCTTTCTGAAGTTATAGCCTTTTGCTACATATTGAACCTTTGCAGAGGTCATGAAACCTTCATTTTCTGCCTTGAAATTAAAATTAGGTTTGCAGCAAGCAACCTTGCTGTCATTTAAATCATTATATAGACTGCAGAAAGTTTCCTTAAATTTAGTGTAGTCTTTTTCGTCGCTAGTAAAGCTAACTATAAGGTTTTCCTTGTTAAATACCATGCCATATATTTTTTCTAAGTTAGATTTAAGTTCATTCCATTTACTTTCAAAATTCTTTTCAAGATCACATATAAACTTATAAAAATCTATGCCGTTTATCATCTCATTGTATTTAGTTGAAGGAGAGAAGTAGGAGCATACACGTTTTGCAGCTACCATGTGACCTCTATCAAACATAGACATTTCAAGTCTTGATTTTATCTTTTGAATCATTTCTTTTATTTTTTTATCTTCATCAAATTCAGTATTTGATATTATTTCTCCTAAAAGCTCCATAAGTCTAGGAAGTTTATCTATTAAAACTTTAGCTCTAACATTAAATTTAGGATAGAAAGTATCAGCGTCGTCAAATTTGCTGTAACATGCAGCACTAAAGCTCATTCCACCTGTGTTTATATCAATTTCGTTTGTTAAATCTTCATAGTTATAATTTTTTGTACTTATATTAGTTAAAAGAGCAGATAAAAGTGATGCATAAGGGATTAAATCCTCAGAAACTTCACCCATATCAAAGTACATAGTTAGATATCCTATACCACTGGTGAAAATAGGGTGATGAAGTATTTTAACACCACACTCTTCTTTTTCTACTAAAGGAAGTACATCAGATTCTTTTCTTATATCTTCTAAGGATAAAAGAGGTATAACCTTTAAAGCCTCAGGAGAATCAGGAGTAATTTGTCTTTCCATAAGCTTTTTAGTGTCTTCTATTATTTGGTTTAGTTCTTCTTCACTTAAGCTTTCCTTATATTTTTTAAGCTCTTCTCTTATTTTTGCATCTTTCTTTTCTGTAAGTCCCTTTTCAGGTTTTACTATAAGAATAGAGCTGTGAGTATTGCCTAAAAGATATTTTTCTATTAATTTTTCAAAATAATTTGTAGTAAGAGCAGTTTTTATCTTTTTAAGTGTATCCTCAAATTCTAAGTGCATAAATGGGCTTTCCTCATATAGCCAGCTGTCCATGCATTGAATGCCGTATGCAAGGCCCTTAGGTAAACTTTGATAGTTAGCTTCTCTAAGGTCAAATTCCTTTCTATTTATACAAGCTTCAATTAACTTTTTATCTAAGCCTTTAGATACTAAATCTTTAAGAGTATTTATAACTATGTTTTTAAAATCTTCTTTCTTATGCTCATTGGAATTTTTAACTACTATACTAAATAAAGGTTGAAGAATACTTCTGTCATAGAAGCCATAAACATCTTTGCCAAGATTTGCTTCTATAAGAGCTTTTTTAAGTGGAGAAGACTCACTTTCAAGAAGAATAGTTTCTAAAATATCTAGAGCTAGGTATTCTTCAGGGTCTGTAGAACTTCCCATTACAAAGTTATAGCTTAGGAAAGTTTTATCCTCATCGCTTTCATTTGGAGATATAGGATAATTAACCACTTGCTCAACAGTAGTATTAAATGGCTTTTGTGCAGGAATTTTTGAATCTATTTCCAATTTATCAAAATCCTTTAGGTAATTGTCATTTATAAATTTAAGTTTTTCCTCTATGTCCATATTTCCATAAAGATAAATATAGCTGTTTGAAGGATGATAATATCTCTTATGGAAGTTTATGAATTCTTCATAAGAAAGCTCTGGAATATTGTCAGGGTCTCCGCCAGATTCCACACCATAAGTGGTGTTAGGGAATAAGGATTCCTGTATTTTTCTCATAAGTACAGAGTCAGGAGATGAGAAAGCTCCCTTCATTTCATTGTAAACAACACCCTTGTAGGTTAATTCGTCTTCTTTGTTTTCTAGCTCATAGTGCCAGCCTTCTTGCATGAATATTTCACGATGCTTATATATATCTGGATACAAAACTGCATCAAGATACACATCCATAAGGTTTAAAAAGTCCTTATCATTTTTACTTGCCACAGGATACATGGTTTTATCTGGGAAAGTCATGGCATTTAAAAATGTGTTTAATGATCCTTTTATAAGTTCTACAAAAGGCTCCTTTACAGGGAATTTTCTAGAACCACATAGAACGGAGTGTTCTATTATATGTGGGACTCCAGTGCTGTTTTCTGGTGGAGTTCTGAAGGAAATAGAAAATACCTTATTATCATCATCATTTTTTAAGAAAAAAAGTCTTGCACCTGTTTTTTCGTGCTGAAAAATCATTCCAGTAGAATTTATATCTTTAAGTTCTTTTGTTTCTATTAGCTTAAAGCCGCCGTATGTTTTGTTTAAGTCCATATAAATATAACCCCTTTCTATATATAATAAATTTAAAATTTACATATTTTGTTTTTTTATACGTCTAATTTATGCTTAAACTGTTATTTAGAATTTACACCTGTTGTTTTTTATAGTTGCCTTTCAGCAAATTTTGTTATGTCACTTTATTTGAAATTTGAATATATTGTTTTTTTAAGGGTGAATAATAAAAAATTCTATAATTAGTATTCCACTAATTATAAATATAATGATAATATATGATCTTATGAAAAAAATAAGCTGGTCTTTAAGAGGAATAAGTATATTATAACCTATTTCAGATATAAATTGGTATATTAATTGCCAAAAAATTCAACTATTCATAGGGTTCTAGGGTTATATGCTACGTTTTTAGAATTAATAATTAATAATTAATAATTAATAATTAAGGGGAAAACTTCTTTGGAGGTTTTTTAAAATAAAAATTAAAGGAATTCCCTGGGCATTTGAATCTTCTACATTTTAAATTAAAAACATTTATTCATCTAATGTAAAGCTTAAAATTTATATGCGTAGGTTCAGTAAATAAAAAAAGTAAGTGTAATTTCACAGATAAATAAAAAATACTTGGACTTTTTTTATTGGTAACAAAAGTTACCGAAAAAACTAGACTAAAAAGGTACAATATAGTTACAGCAGGTAGTCATCGGATAAATTTAGGTAAACAAGGTACAGAGGACAGATAATTAAAATACAAAAGAAAAAATATAAGGTGGTGAAGAGATCCGTTGTTAAAGGATTTTATATTAGAAAAACTGGGATTTAAAAAAGAAATTAGGAGGGTTAATATGGAAAATGTAACTAATATGTTTTGTTATCAATGTCAAGAAACAGCAGGCTGCAAAGGATGTACTCATAGAGGGGTATGCGGAAAAACTGCAGACGTGGCAAACTTACAGGATTTATTAATTTATAACTTAAAGGGAATAAGCATGTATGCTATAAAAGCAGAAGAAGTAGGTATGGACAATATAGCTGTAGACAGATTAATAATGGACAGCTTATTTACTACTATAACTAATGCTAATTTTGATAGAGAATTTTTTATAGAAAGAATTAAAGAAACTTTAGAAGTAAAAGAGAATTTAAGAAAGGTTTTAGAAGATAAAGGGGTAGATTTAAGTTCAGCAAAACATGATGCTGCAGTATGGACAGCAGATACTGTAGAAGAATTTGAAGCTAAGGCTAAAACTGTAGGAGTACTAGCTACAGAAAATGAAGATGTAAGATCTTTAAGAGAACTTTTAATATATGGAGTAAAAGGACTAGCTGCTTACTTACACCATGCTTATGCTCTAGGTTATGAAGATAAAAATATATATGCTTTCATAAGAAAGGCATTAGTATCCACAACAGAAGCTTTATCTGTGGATGAAATGGTTGCTATAGTTTTAGAATGTGGAAAATTTGGCGTAGATGGCATGGCTATTTTAGACAAAGCAAACACTACTACTTATGGACATCCTGAAATAACTAAGGTTAACTTAGGTGTTAGAAATAATCCAGCTATATTAATAAGCGGACATGACCTTAAAGACTTAGAAGATTTATTAGAGCAAACTAAGGGTACAGGAGTAGATGTATATACTCATGGCGAAATGCTTCCAGCTCATTACTACCCAGCATTTAAAAAATATGATAACTTTGTAGGAAACTACGGAAATGCTTGGTGGAAACAAAATGAGGAATTTGAAAAATTCAATGGACCAATACTTATGACTACAAACTGCTTAGTTCCACCAAAGGATTCATACAAGGACAGAGTATATACTACAGGAGCAGTTGGATTCTCAGGACTTAAGCATATAGAAGAAAGAAATGAGGGAAAATCAAAAGACTTTTCAATTATCATAGAACATGCTAAGAAGTGTGCTTCACCTACAGAATTGGAAAAAGGAGAAATAGTAGGAGGATTTGCTCACAATACAGTATTCTCACTAGCAGATAAGGTAGTAGAAGCAGTTAAATCTGGTGCTATTAAGAGATTCTTCGTAATGGCAGGCTGTGACGGAAGAGCTAAGTCAAGAAACTACTACACAGATTTTGCAAAAGCTCTACCAAAGGATACTGTAATATTAACAGCAGGTTGTGCTAAATACAAATACAATAAGTTAGACCTAGGAGATATTGGCGGAATCCCAAGAGTTTTAGATGCAGGACAATGTAACGATTCATACTCATTAGCATTAATAGCTTTAAAATTAAAAGAAGCATTTGAACTTAATGATGTAAATGAGCTTCCAATAAGCTACAATATAGCTTGGTATGAGCAAAAGGCAGTTATAGTTCTTCTAGCTCTATTACACTTAGGTGTTAAGAATATTCACTTAGGACCAACACTACCAGCATTCCTATCACCAAATGTTGTTAAGGTTTTAGTGGACAACTTTGGAATAGGCGGAATAACTAACGTAGAAGACGACATGAAAATGTTCATGGAATAGAGATAAAGTAAGTGCCGTAGGAAAAAGCTGCCTTTAATTCCGTGATAAAATTGAAATTTTGGACTGTGAACAGTACGCTAAGAACTTCTAAATGTTTTGAAATTTAAATCCCCTAAAGCCTTCAAACTCGCTCGTACCTCACTCAAGCAATGAAGGCTTCTTAACGGGGTTTTAAATTTCAAAACAAAGAAGTTCTAAAGCTAGTTCAATAGTCCAAAATTTCAATTTTATCACTACATTAAAGGCAGCTTTTTCAGTTACAGAATACTTGCTTCGTGGGTGGGAATACGGCCTACTAAAGGAGGATTTTCCTCCACTGCGTTACGGAAAATCTTTAATTAAATAAAAGAGATAGCAATAAAAGCTATAACTATTTCATTAAATGGAGTAGTTATAGCTTTTCTCTTTAAGAGTTTTAAAAATCTTTTATTGGCGACAGCCAGCGAAAATATAGAAATATAGAAATATTAAATATCAAATATCAAATATCAAATATCAATTAATGTTGAAATTCCTATGGAATTTCTTAAATTAGAATTTGTAGGGGAAGTAAGAATTAAGTAAGAGGTAAAAAGTAAGAAGTAAAAATTCAGCTTTGCTGATACTTTTTACTTTTCACAAATTAATTATAAAAAACTTTTTGAGTTTTATCCTTAACTCTTACTTCTTACTTTTTATCTTTTCTCCTCTACAAAATTACTATTTATTGAACTAATAGTAATCTTTACATCTCAATATATGAAAATTGTTACTTAATTACTTTACAATTCTTTGCCCATCATAACCATACTATTGTATGATTTTAAACCTCTCTTTTGATAAAATCCTTCTGTCCTATCATTTCTTGATGTAAATAAAACTATTTCTGTGATTCCTTTGTTTTTTAATTTTTTTCAAATTCAGTAAGAATTTTAGTTCCGATACCTTTATTACGCATTTCATTTTTTACACAAAACTCTTTAATATTAAACATAATGCCATTATAGAATTGTTCCTGACTTCCCAGAATCATGCCACACAGAATTTCTTGTTGATATGCTTTGATTCCATAAAAACTTTCACAATTAATCATTTGATATAATCTTTTTGATGCTGTTTCAATTGACCATTCATCATTCCAAGGTGGTGAATTAAAAGTTTCAACATACATATTTGATAGTTCATTAATATCTAACAAAGTTATTTCTTCAAATTTCATTTATTCTCCTCTAATAATATAGTTCGAGATATTTTGCTATTATAATTATTGAAAATATTATTAGTAACCATGAATTAGAGCTTACTAAGGCTACGCCTAAAAGATAATATGAGCTCTTTCTTATAAGTTAAAGATTTTCTAAATAAAATGAAGAAAATCCACATTAATTGATATTTGATATTTAATATTTATTATTTATATATTTATTGTGGACTTAAAATCAGATTTTTCCTATGCCATTACGTCACAATTTTCTTACGTGTTGTATTAAATTTTAAGTAAAAATGATATAATATTAGTATAAAACATTAGGAGTGAAAGCGTTGAAACATAAGAAAATACA
>NZ_CABDWS010000072.1 GCF_901447495.1 Haloimpatiens lingqiaonensis | reverse complement strand
GATTCCTGAAAATATGAAAATTAAAGATAAAAAATAAATTAATCCTAGTAAAGCATATTCTTGCCTTACTAGGATATTTTAATACTATTCTTGGAATTATTAAAGGTGCTAAAACTTTGACGCTTACAAAATTACGATATTATTATAGATTAATAAAAAAATGTAATATATAATCTAATTTTGGGAGGGAAGAAATGAGTAAAAAAGGAATATTAGGAAAGGTACTGTCTATTGTTTTACCTTTAGTTATAGTATCCATGTCTGTGATAACTATTGTTAGCTACGAAAGTAGTAAAAAAATAATAAATGCACAAATAAAAGAAAGCATGGAAAATAACTTAAACAGTAAGATAGAGGGTACTGAAAAAACTTTACTTAAGCATGCTAAGGTTCCTGAAATGTTGGCTAAGACTGTAGAGATTTCACACAAAGTATATAAAAAAGGTGACTATGAGGAATTATTAAAGAAGGCTGCGGATTCAAATAAAGAAACTTTGGGCAGCGGGGTATGGTTTGAACCCTATAAATTTGACGATAAATTAAAAAGCTTTGGTCCTTATGCATATAAGGAAAATGGTCAAGCGGTATATACTGATGATTACAATAATGATACCTATGATTACTTTAATCAACAATGGTATAAAGATGCTTTGAATAATTCAAAAGGGGTAGCATGGTCTAAAGCATATTATGATGATGTAAGTAAAATTACAATGGTTACTACTTCAGCACAGTTTTTAGGTGAGGATAAAAAGCCTCTAGGGGTAACTACTTCTGACATAGATATAAGTACTATTCAAAATATGGTTGAAAACATGAAAATAGGGAATACTGGAAGGGCACTTCTTATAGATAGCAGTGGAACATATATTGCGGATGTAGATAAGAGCAAAATACTAAAAGTTAAAATTCAAGAAGAAAAAAATACTAGTTTAGCTGAAGCAGGTAAGAATATGTTATCATCTAAAAATGGTGAAGGACATTTTGAAAAGGATGGTGAAAAGTACAGAATATATTACAAAACTGTTCCAACTACTAACTGGGTAATAGGAATATATATGGCAGAAAGCGAACTTTATGCGCCTGTAAGAGGGCTTCTTGTTAGATCTACCATAATAAATGCTATTGCAGTAATATTACTTGTGCTATTTATATATTTAGCTGTAAGTAAAATTGTAAAACCTATAAAAAAAGCAGTGAGTCATTTAGATGTAATTTCTAATGGTGATTTAACCATGGATGTGCCAGAGGAATTTTTAAATCTTAAGGATGAAATAGGACAAATAGCTAATGCTCTTTCTAAAATGCAAATTTCTTTAAGAGAATTGATTTTAGGGGTAAAAAATGCTGCGGAAAATATAAGCAATGAATCAGAAAGCTTATCAAATATATCAGAAGGCATGTCAGCGGCATCTAATAATGTTTCTGTGGCTATACAAGATGTGGCTCAAGGAACAGGCAATCAAGCAGAGGATTTAATAAAAATAACAGGCACCCTTAGTGACTTTGAACACCTGCTTAGCAATACTATTGAGGCTATAGAAGACATAAATAATATTTCAAAGGAAATAAATTTTTTAGCAAAAGATAGTAATGATGCAATGCAGGAATATGTTGGTATAACGGAGAAATTTGAAAAATCATTTGGAGAATTATCAGAGTATATAGCTGGTTTTTCTAAGAATGTAAAGGACATAAATGAAATAACAAATCTTATAAATAATATATCTGACCAAACAAATCTCCTAGCGTTAAATGCTGCTATAGAAGCTGCAAGAGCAGGGGAAAAAGGCAGAGGCTTTGCGGTGGTAGCAGAAGAAATAAGAAAGCTTGCAGAGCAAAGCAAGAATTCAGCTGGAGAAATAAACTCTAGGGTAGAAGACATACTTAAAAAGACAGACACAGTTTCAAAGATGACATCTAATATGGATAAAGACATAGAAACTCAAGTAGATATATTAAACAAGACAATAAAGTCCTTTAAAAATATAATGGGTGGAATAGAAGAAGTTATGCCTAAAATACAGGGTGTAAATGATATGACCGGTGAAGTAAATAATAAAAAAGATGAAATTCTTCAAAAGGTAGAAGGTGTATCTTCTGTGGCAGAAGAGGTTTCTGCCTCCTCAGAAGAAATAGCCGCAGCAGCAGAGGAGATGAATGCATCTTCAGAAGAGGTGTCCGCTACTGCTAATGTATTAAATAGCATGACAAAGGATATGGTGAATTCAGTAAATAAATTTAAACTATAGATAAAAGTCATTAAATTAGTGTATATACTTGTCCTGTTGTTTATATAAATAAAACTATTGCAGATATAAGTACCAGCTCAATGTAATGTACCTCAAAGGTTAGTTTTGTTTAATCTTTGAGGTCATTGTATTGTTGGTATTTTTTTATAATTTTTTGCACGTGAAATTCTAATTTTAGCCCTAATAAATAGATGTAAAGTTAGCTGAAAGTGGTAAATAGGTATTAAGCAATAGGTATAGAAATTTAAAATAGAAAACTTAATATGTATTTAAATTTTCTATTTGTATAGGAGATGAAATTTCAGTAAAATAAGCATGAATAATATACACAGGAGGGGTATTTTATGGATAACAAGGAATTTTTAGAAAAGGTAAGAAAAACAGCAGAAGGATATTTTGACAGAGGAGAGTTTTTCTGTTCAGAGGCAGTAGTTAAAACTATTAATGATCTATTAGACAAGCCTTATGAAGAAACCGTTACGAAATTAGCTTCAGGTTTTCCAGTAGGCGTTGGAAAATCAGGATGTCTTTGTGGAGCTGTCAGTGGTGGTGTAATGGCATTAGGAATGGTTTATGGTAGAGTGCATGGGGATAAAATGAATGAAAAAATGTTTCCAGTAGCAGCTTCATTACACGATCATATTAAAAAACTATATGGAAGTACCTGTTGCAGAGTTATGACTAGAAATTTTGAATTTGCTTCACCAGAGAGAAAATGTCACTGTGTAAAAATAACTGGAGAAGTTGCAGCCTTTGTAGCAGAGAAGTTTTTAGAAGATGAACAAATATCTAAAACTATAAAGAAGGACTAGGTGATTAAAATGGAATTTAACTGGATTCAGACTTTAACTTTTCTTGTAGCTTTTTTAATCATAGGGTATGGAATTAAGAAAAGGGTGCCTGTATTTAGTAAGTATTATATTCCAGCTCCCTTAATAGGGGGATTACTATTTGCTTTAATTATTATGTTTATAAGTAAATCTTATACTATTAAATTTACATACAGTTTTTTACCTGTTTTTGTGGCAGGGTTCTTTGCTTCTATTGGAATGAGGTTTGATTTAACCACTATATTAAAAAAGGGAATAAAGGCTCAAATGTTGTATTTTGTAATTACAATTATTATAGCATTTTCTCAGAATATAGTAGCAGTGTTTATTGGAAATTTATTTGGAAAATCCTCCGCAGAAAGCCTGATGATTGGATCTATTAGTTTAATGGGGGATCATACTTTAGTAAAGACAGCTCCAAATTATTTAAAATTGGGCAAAGAATATTTACCTCAAATACAGGGCATATCAATACTTACATTGTATATAGCTACTATTGTAGGAGTAGTTTTATTTTATAAAATGAAGTCAAAGGTAGATATGTCTAAGACAGTAAAAATACCTGCCCCTAGCCTAAATCCCGTAGAATTTTTAAAATATATGTTTTTATTTTTAATATGTGTAACTTTAGGTTTATTGCCGACTCAATTAGGAATAGGTAACTACATAAATCCTGCAGGAGGCGGATTTATTGCGGGGGTTTTAATTAGACAATTTATAGATGTTACTAAGATTTCAAAAGTTGAGGTGCCGCCGGTAAATATTTTAGGAAACTTCTGCCTTTCAATATTATTGGTTACAAACTTTGCTATGTTTAATTTAACTTTAATAAAGAATGTTTCAGTATTTAGTTTAGTGGTGCTTTTGATTCAATTTATAATTTTAATTTTATTTGTTTATTACGTAGTTTTTCGTATGTATAAAAAAGATGTATTAGCACTTTATGCTTCTGTAGGCTTAATAGGATTTAGTTTAGGTATGCCAGCTAGCACCATGTCATCAATTCAGGCTTTCACTGAAAAGGATGGGGCAGTTCCATTGGCATTATTTACAGTTCCACCAGTAGGAGCATGGCTTATTACAGTAGTTAATCCATTTATAATAAATTTATTTCTATAAGAAATTTCAACCGTTGGTATAAAAAATAAACAAAGAGATTATGAATAAAAAATTATAAATAAAAAAATTATAAGTAAAAAAATATGATATTATTATTGTAAGTAAAACATTAAGAAAAGGTATATAAAACAAAAAATATACAAATATGTACATAGTGATATATAGATTATATTACTAAAAACAGAAGCTGTGTATGAAATAAATTTTCACATACATGGCTTCTGTTTTGTATTATTTACAATATATTATTTGTAATATAAAATTTTTATAACTATTTTTAAATTTGTTAAAGGAAATCGTTTATATATATAGAAGATTTAATGATATAAGGTGCATTCGAATAAATAATAAGTCAGTATATTAGTCTATTTTTCATCATACTATGTCAACAGAACCTGCTCATAGTATTGGAAACTGATATCTTGTATGACAAAAAATATACCAGTGCCTTTGACTTGTTATTTCCTTTTATGTACCTAAATTAAAATATGCGGATGAAGGGTGGTAAGTATGGATATTTTAAAATCTTTAGTGGTGGATTTACCAGAAGACGTGAAGAAATATGTTATGTATGGGGACTTTACTAGAGCAAATGAGTTGATAGATATATATGAAAAGAGAAATATATCTGATTTATTAAGGAAGAGACTAGGGTATGAAAGGCACGTTATGAATATTATAAAGGAAGAATATATATATTCTTCTGAAGAAGCTTTAAAAATGTGCTGTGAAAAAATAAAAGACTTTTCTAGGGAAGAACTAGAGGATTTAAAGGATGAAAGATTTGCGGATTGGGTATATATAGATGGTAAAGTTATGTTTCATAAGAGATTTTTAAATACTATTTTAGCCGTTTGTCCTAAAATGGCTTCTAGAATAATAGAAGAAAATAAAGACGAAAATGCTAAAAAAAAGCAGCAGCTACTAGACAATGTGGTAAATGAAATAATAGAAAAAGGATATAAGAGTTACTTCATACATGTTAAAACAGGAATAAAGCTCAACAAGGAAGTTGTGAGAAAAGGTGAAAAAATAAGAGTTCACTTACCTATTCCTAAGCCTTGTAAACAGATAAAAAATATTAAAATAATATCTACTAATCCAAGTGGTGGATTTATAGCGCCAGAGGATTGTGACCAAAGAACAGTGTATTTTGAAAAAGATGTAGAGGGTGAAGAAGAATTTACTGTAGAATATTCCTATGAAAATTCTATGGAATACAACAATTTAGATGCTTCTAACCTTTCTCAAAAACAACCAGATTTTTATACAGATGAATTGCCACCACATATAGTGTTTACACCTTTTTTAAGGGATTTAGCAAATAAAATAGTGGGTGATGAGACAAACCCTATAATAAAAGCTAGAAAAATATATGACTATATAACTACAAATGTTCAGTATTCTTATGTAAGACCTTATGCAGGCATTGTTAATATACCAGAATATGCAGCCTATAATTTAAAAGGCGATTGTGGTGTACAGGCACTTTTATTTATAACTTTGTGCAGAATATGTAAAATCCCTGCAAGATGGCAATCAGGCCTTTATGTAAATCCTTATTTTATAGGCTGCCATGACTGGGCTCAGTTCTACATAGAACCTTATGGATGGGTTTTTGCAGACTTATCCTTTGGGGGAAGTGCCCATAGAAAAGGAAACACCAAGAGATGGAATTTCTATTTTGGAAATTTAGATCCTTTCAGAATGGTTGCCAACTCAGATTTCCAAGGAGATTTTATGCCAAGCAAGAACTTCTTTAGAGTAGATCCTTACGACAATCAAGTGGGAGAAGCGGAATATTTGGACAGGGGACTTTCTGCTAAGGAGTTTAGGAGCATAATGAAGATAGTAGATATACATGAAATATAGGAAAATTGTGATGGGGGCAAAATTAGTGTGCTAGAGTGCCAGTGGGCTAGAGGGCCAAAATTAGTGGACTAGTTGGCTAGAGGGCTAGTGGGCCAAAATTAGAGGGCTAGTGAAGGATAATTTTTTTTCATTGCATTACGAAAAATTTTAGAATGTAAGAAAGATAGCTAACACAATTTCACAACGTGAAATTGTGTTAGCTATCTTTTGGGCTTAAATTAAATCTTTTATTGGCGATAGCCAGGCTAAATATCAAATATTAAATATCAATTAATGTGGATTTTCTTCATTTTATTCAGAAAATCTTTAAGATAGAAAAAAAGAAGGGGCTCATAATATTTTTAGGCGGAGCCTTTCGAAAAGTTGTGGGATACTTATTAAAATAAAATAGTAATTAAAATTTGATTCATTTTGCCGTAAGGCAATTGTTTGTATAAATCTTAATTTGTAGGAGAGAAAAGGTAAGAAGTAGGTAAGAGTTAAAAAGTAAGAAGTAATAGTTAAGGATAAAACTCAAGGAGTTTTTTATAATTAATTTGTGAATAAGTAAAAAGTAATAGTTGTGGTGAAAATTCAGCTTTGCTGAATTTTTTTAATAAACTTTACTTAAAAGGCTGATAAACCCGCAGACTGATAGGTAGCAAAAATAATTATACTTTCACTTAACCCATAAAACCTTAATAAATAATTTCAAAATGCATTTTTATTTTAAGTTTTAACTAAAAGTAGATTATCCCAACCACTTTGTATAATAAGTATTTTATTATAAATCAGCGGGCTACGCCAAAAAAACTTTTTAAGTGCTCGATTTGTATTTTTTTACCTATTGGCTTATTTTATTATTACATTTATTTAATTAAAGATTTTCCGTAACGCAGTGGAGGAAAATCTTCATTCACTATTACTTCTTACTTAATTCTCAATTGCCACTTCTTACTTCCTCCATAAATTATAATTTAAGAAATTCCATAGGAATTTCAACATTAATTGATATTTGATATTTAATATTTAATATTCTCGCTGGCTGCCGCCAATAAAAGATTTTTTAAGCCCTTAAAAAGAAAAGGTATAACCACTTCATTTAATGAATCAATTATACCTTTTCACACTATTCCATTGTTAATATTCAATTAAAGATTTTCCGTAACGTAGTGGAGAAAAATCCTCCTTTAGTAGGCTGTCTCCCCTACAAAGTAAGTACCCTGTAACTGAAAAATCTGCTTTTAATGGAGTGATAAATGTGAAATTTAGGACTATTGAACTAGCCTTAGAACTTCTTTATTTGTCCATTTAAAGCACCGTTAAGAAGTTTTCATTGCCTGAGCGAGGAACGAGTGAGTTTGAAAACTTTAGGGGCTTTAAATGGCCAAATATTAGAAGTTCTTGGCGTATTGTTCAAGTCCAAAATTTCACATTTATCACGGAATTAAAGGCAGATTTTTCCTATAGTACTTACTTCACAATATATGCTAAGTGAATAATTTATAGATTCCTGTAGTTATCATACACACCACTATAGAAATGCACGTTGGAATTAAAGCTGAAGCCAAGGTCCACTTTGAACTGCCGGTTTCTTTTTTGATGGTCATTAAAGTGGTGGCACATGGCCAGTGTAAAAGACTAAATAACATTACATTTATAGCTGTAAGGTAGGTCCAGCCATTGTTTAATAAAATTTGTCTTAAGGATTCTATGCTTTCGAAATCTATCATAGAACCGGTGGAGAGATAGCACATAAGAAGTATAGGCAATACTATTTCATTAGCAGGGAGGCCTAATATAAAAGCCATAAGTATGAAGCCATCTAAACCCATAAGTTTTGCAAAGGGGTCAAAAAAGGCAGCTAAATGATTTAGAATACTTAAGTCACCTATATATACATTACCTAGTATCCATGTAAGTGCACCAGCAGGAGCGGCAACTAAAATAGCCCTCATTAGAACAAATATGGTTCTGTCTATTAGGGATGTATATAATATTCTTCCTACTTGAGGTTTTCTGTAAGGAGGAAGTTCAAGTGTAAAACTGGAAGGAACTCCTTTTAATAAGGTTTTTGAAAGAGCATAAGATACAAGCAAAGTAACTATGACACCAATTATAACCATGAGAGTTACAAAAATAGCAGGAATTATTTTCCCAGTGGATTTCACCGCTGCTGCAAAGAAAACTGAAGAAATAGCGATTAGTGTTGGAAATCTTCCATTGCAGGGCACAAAATTATTAGTTATTATAGCTATTAGTCTTTCACGGGGAGATTCTATAATTCTGCATCCTACAACTCCAGCAGCGTTACAGCCTAAACCCATACACATGGTTAGGCATTGTTTTCCATGGGCGCAGGCTTTTTTAAATAGGTGATCTAGATTGAATGCAACTCTTGGTAAATAACCAAGGTCTTCAAGCAGTGTGAATAAAGGAAAAAATATGGCCATAGGCGGAAGCATTACAGAAATTACCCAGGCTAACGTTTTATAGAGGCCTAATACTAGAATGCCGTGAAGCCATGCAGGGGCATTAATTTTATTAAACCAATTTGTTAGCACATTTTCAAAGCTAAAAAGAGCTTTGGCAAGAAGTTGTGAGGGTACATTGGCACCTTCAATGGTAATCCAAAAGATCAATGCTAATATTAAGAGCATAATTGGTATACCAAATTTCTTTGAGGTTATTATATCATCGATTTTTGCATCCTTAGAAAATTTCTTGTTATCCTGCTTCACATATTGATTTTTTATATATTCAGCGTATTTATAGTTTTCTTCTGTTATATATTCTCTAATTTTTTCTTTGTCTATGTTTGAAGTAATTTTTTTAGAGTCTATAATGAGTTTTTCTAAAGTATCTTTATCTATATATTGGCTCATAGAATTAAAAAAGCTTGTATCACCATCAATAAGTCTAAGGGATAACCATCTGGAATTGATAAAGGGTACGTTTTCTTCGCATATAGGTTTTAAGTTTTCAACTAAATCTTCTATAGACGTCGTATAGCTAATTCTTTTTTTATTAGGATTTACACCATCTTTTAACAAAACACATAAGGTTTCTTTTAAATCCTCTATACCCTCATTATTTCTAGCAGCAGTTAGAACTACAGGTACTCCCAGCTCATTTTCTATTCTCTTAGCATCTATTTTTATGTTTTTCTTTTTTGCCTCGTCTATTAAGTTTATGCACAAGATCACATTATCTGTAAGTTCCATTACTTGAAATACTAAATTTAAGTTTCTTTCAAGGCAGGTGGCATCCACAACCACAACCACTGCATCAGGTTCTCCAAAACATATAAAATCTCTAGCGATTGTTTCTTCTACAGAGGATGCAAATAATGAGTAGGTGCCAGGTAAATCCACAAGTATAAAATCTTTTTCTTTATATGAAAATTCTCCTCTAGCATTGGTTACGGTTTTTCCTGGCCAGTTGCCAGTATGTTGATGTAGTCCTGTTAAAGAGTTAAAAACAGTGCTTTTTCCTGTGTTTGGATTGCCAGCTAGGGCAACTATATATTTATTATCCGCTCTTTCTACTTTAAACATATCTTTCATAGAATTTTTACCGGTAGATTGAAAAGTAAGACCCATACAAAAACTCCTTTTTACATTGATAATAAATAAAAGATTTTTATTGTGAAAAGTATATTTGATATTAATTTAAAAATTTCATTGTAAGAAGTAAATTGAATATTAATTTAAAAATTTCATTGTAAAAAGTATTTTGACATTAATAAAAAAATTTAGCATGTAAATTTCAGAATATAGACTTTATAAGGCATATTTTGTTACAATGATTAGTTTATTTTACACATACAAGAGAAGCTTCTTCTTTTCTTAAAGCTATCATAGCACCACGTATATCATATACAGTAAGATTATCTGCAGGACCTTTTCTTATGACTTTTACTAAGGCACCATTAGTCAAACCAAGAGCCAACATTCGTTCTCGTATAAGCCCTTTAGAACATAAGCATTTTACTTCAGCTACACAACCTTCTGAAACATTACAAAGTGCGTTCATTATTATTACCTCCATTTATATAAAGATAGTGTAAAGTTTAAGGAAACCATAAAGGGTTGCGTCAGTGGTGGTTAATTTAATCAAGTCTAATTAAGTTAACCGAAACTAACTTTTACAATATATATTATGGAATGGCATTTAAAGGTGTTACAAAATATAGTATATAAATAAAATCATATCATTAAGGAATTATTTTGCTGTTGAGATTGTTTAAAGTTAGGATTTAGAATTTATAACTGGTAAGTTATAAAAAATAAATTTAAAGGTGTAGCCAATCAGTTAGAAGGGATAAGTAGTAAGTTGCAAATAATAAGTTGAAAATCACCATGAATGATATTTAATATGTGAATTTTGATATTTAGTATTTGAACTTTGATATTTTTATATGTAGTTATATGTTTTGGAGTTCTATCATAGGATTAAGTGATACCTTTAAAAGGAAGTGATTAAATGGCTAAAGAGGAGTTTTTTACTTTTAGGCAGTATATGCAAAAGGAAGGCAATGCATTAACGGCTTCTGCGGAGGATTATTTAGAGATGGTGTACAGATTGTCCTTTGGGAATGGTTATACGAGAATTGGGGATTTGGCAGAGGCACTAAATGTTCAGCCTCCATCTGTAACAAAAATGATTCAAAAGCTTGCGGAAATTGATTTAGTTAAATATGAAAAATACGGAATAGTGGTTTTAAGTGATAAAGGGAAAACCATAGGAAAATTTTTATTAGATAGACATAATACTATTGAGAGATTTTTAAACTTATTACAGGTTTCAGAAGTTTTAGATGAAACGGAAAAAATAGAACATACCATAGATGATGAAACTCTTTTAGGGATAAAAAAGTTAGTTAAATTTTTTGAAGACAATGAGGAAATAAAAACAAAATTTATATCTGAATTTTAAAGTTACATTCTAGGGGTTGCCCCATTAAAGAATTTACATACGATATAGTGTTCTAAAGATTTAAATCTAGCACAATATATCGTAGTATTTATTTTTAGTGCGACAGCTCCTATTTTTGTTTATCAGAAAACTTTTAAAAATAAATTCTTCATAATTTTTAAGTTTAAGATATTTTACGCAATTGTATATGAACTTAAATATATAAATAATCATTGCGAATGGTAATAAATAACATTTAATATAGAGTCTTAATATCAATTGAGAACAGTTATAGGTGCGTTTAAGCTTGAAACATATTAATATTAGTGATATATTAAAAATAATATTATTATCAATTGAAACAAAACTGATAGTAATGCATATAATATTTATATATAAATTATTAAATTAAGAGTGAGGTATAAAAATGGAAGGAAACACTATTAAAGGTTTAAATTCTACAGAAGTTAAAAATCTTCAAGAAGAATATGGGTTAAATGAACTTGTAAAAGAAGAGAAAAGTAACGCTATAAAAAAATTTTTTGGTGTATTTAAAGAGCCTATGTTTTTATTACTAGTAGGTACAGCTATATTGTATTTGCTATTAGGAGATGCACAGGAAGCTTGCATAATGTTGGTGTTTGTAGTGTTTGTAGCTTCCATAACCTTTGTACAGGAATGGAAGACAGAAAAAACTTTAAACGCACTAAAGGAATTAACAACCCCAGAAGTTACAGTACTTCGTGATGGGGAGAAGAGGACTATAAAAAGCTTTGAGCTTGTACCAGGTGACATAGTGTATTTAAAAGAGGGGGAAAGGATACCTGCAGACTGCGATGTTTTGGAAGTATCTAATTTTTCCGTAGATGAATCTGTTTTAACTGGTGAAGCAGAGCCAGTTTTTAAAGTGGTTAAGGAAGAGGGCTTGAAAAATGATTCTTCTGAATACTGGAGAAAAGATAGAGTTTATGCAGGTACTTTAAGTATATTTGGTACATGTACTGCTAGAGTTGTAAATACAGGGTTTAAATCTGAGTACGGGAAGATAAGTAAGGCAGTTAGTGAGGCCAAAGAAGAGTTATCCCCACTTCAAAAGAAAACACAGTATTTAGTAAAGTCACTTGCTATAGCTGGATTTTGCTTATGCTTATTGGTTATAGGACTAACGTATTTATATAATCACAATATTATACAGAGCATTCTTTCAGGTATAACTTTGGCCATGGCAATAATCCCTGAAGAATTTCCTGTGGTTTTAACTGTATTTTTATCATTAGGAGCCTTTAGATTGGCTAAAAATAATACTCTTATGAGAAAAATTTCTGCAGTGGAGACTTTGGGAGCTGCTACAGTTTTAGCTGTAGATAAAACGGGAACCATAACTAAAAACTCCATGGAAGTTAAGAAGGTACTTTATAAAAACAATATAATTAATATAGAAGAACTAAATGATAGAGAACTTAGTAATTTAATGATAAAATCCTGCGAAGAAAATCCATATGATCCTATGGAAAAAGCTATCGTTAATAGTGCAAAAGAGTGTATAAATAGCATGAAAGATTCGGTTAGAAATACAAAAGAATATATTGGAGATATGGCAAGAACTACAAATGGTGAGGATTATGACTATCATATAGAAATAGTCAACAAAATACCTTTTGATCCTAAAACAAAAAGAATGGCTAATATATATAAAGAAGATGAAGATAACTTCTATGTAGCAGCTAAGGGATCACCAGAGAAAATATTATCTTTGTGCAATCTTAGTAGGGAAGAGGAAGAAAAAGTAGAAAAGTATGTAGATGAAATGGCTGAAAAAGGCTTAAGGGTACTAGCTTTTGCAGATGGACACAGTGTAGAAATTAAAGACAATTTAGAAGAATACACGTTAGAGTTTAAAGGTTTAGTAGGACTTCAGGATCCTCCAAAAGAAGGAGTAAAAGAGGCCATAAATTTATGTAGAGAAGCGGGCATTAGAGTAATAATGATAACAGGGGATTATAGCAAAACAGCTATGGCTATAGGAAATGAAATAGGACTTTCATTCAATAATTGTGCTATAACTGGAGAAGCAATAGATAGAATGACAGATGATGAATTGTGTGAAGCGGTAAAGGGATGCGATGTGTTTTCACGTGTAGTTCCAGAGCATAAAATGAGAATAGTAAAGGCTTTAAAGAAAAATGGAGACATTGTAGCCATGACAGGAGACGGTGTAAATGACGCACCAGCACTTAAGAGTGCAGACATTGGAGTTGCCATGGGTAAAAGAGGAACAGACGTAGCTAAAGAAGCAGCCCATATGATATTAATGGATGACAATTTTACAACTATAGTTAAGTCAGTTAAAGATGGAAGAAGAATTTATGATAATATAAGAAAAGCTATGGTTTATATAATGATAATTCACATTCCAATTGTTGCATTAGCATTATTTTCACCTGTTTTTAATTTACCTCAAGTGCTTTTGCCTGTACACATAGTACTTTTAGAGCTTATAATTGACCCTACTTGTTCATTGGTATTTGAAGGGGAAGAGGCAGAACGAGATATAATGCAAAAACCGCCAAGATCTCCAAAAGAGCCATTAGTTACACGTGGTATGCTGTCAAAGGTTCTGTCCCAAGGAATAATAATGTTTTTAGCAGCATTTCTTCCATTTCACTACTTAGTAGATAGTGGAATTCCAGTAGATGCAGCTAGAAGTTTCTCATTAATTACGTTAGTAATGTCTAATGTAATTATGGTTTTAGTAAACAGATCTAACACTGAATATTTGATTCACATATTTAAAGAAAAACAAAACACAGCAAGATTAGTAGTAAATGCTCTTGCTTTAGTTATGGTTTTAGGTATAGTCTATGTTCCGGTATTTCATACTATATTTAAGACTAGAAGCTTAAACTTTAATATGCTCCTATTATCTTGTCTAACAGGAATATTAGCAGGTATATGGTGGGAAGTAGTAAAATTTATAAAAAATAAAAAGGCAGAAAAGTAATTTGAGATAAAAATTAAACTACCTTTTGTATAAGTGTAAGTTATTAAAACTTTTTATAATTCAGCTCGTAAAACCTTGTGGTTGTGGATGTAAGGGCTTTAAGTTAGGGAAGTTTGATACTTCCCTAACTTCACATTATAATAATTTTGATTTTTAATGTATCTTTGAATTGATTCAGCACTATAGTTAAAATAGAGCATTTGAAAAGCCATTGTCAATTAGAGCTTTATACAAACCATTGCCCACTAGAACTTGATACAAACAACGTTATCAGAAGTTTAGCACTTAAAAATTTTTGGGGCGTGAGCCCGCTGATTTATAATGAATGATTGAGGGTTAGGTTAAAAACCATAAATTCTGATTTTTGCTGGAAATTTTAGAGAAAAAATTTGCATAATAAAAGCATCCTTTTTATAATAGTTTTGACAAGAAACCAACTTAAAAAGGATGCTGATAAAATGAGTAAAAGTTATTTAAAACAATTACTTACTTATATTAATAAGGTATACGATATAGGTGAAAAAATCAATAACTTAAAAGATAAAAGAATAAAATCTCCAGTAAAAATTTCAACAATTACCTTCGTGGTGTTATTTGGATTTATGCTTCAGATAAGAAGTTTCAATAGATTAGAACATTGGCTTAAAAAAGGCAAGTTTAAAAAAGTAATACCTAAAAAAACTAAAATGCCACGCATTGATGCCGTTAGGCGCTCCTTAAGTGATTTTGATTTAGATGGATTAAAAGAAATTCATAAACATATAATAAAAACCATTGTAAAAAATAAAGTATTTAGAAATGGTACTATAGATAAATTAAAAGTAGTTGCCATA
>NZ_CABDWS010000071.1 GCF_901447495.1 Haloimpatiens lingqiaonensis | reverse complement strand
AATGCATCTTTTTTATCATTTTTCACTTTTCTTATGTCACCATTCTTGTTACAATTAGTAATGAGTGGATTAAGGATACATACTTCAAATGTATCTTTAAGAAAGTGGAAAAGAGTAAGATGGTATACGCCAGTAGATTCCATGAAAATGCCAGTTTTCATGTTAAACTCTTCTTCCACTTTTTTTATTTGATCTACTAGGTAATCAAAACCATTTCTACTATGCATAATCTTAAAAGGCTTTCTATAAATTTCACCGTCAGGTGCTAGTATAGCAACTACTGAGAAGTCTGCTGATACATCAATTCCAACTGTTGGTCTATAAAAAAATTTACTCATATATATTATCTCCTTTACTTATGAGATAGAATAGATATTCCATTTCTATCAGTAATTTTGTAACCTTGTTTGTGACACAGGTAATTCCCGAAGGGAAACCTAACCAGCTAAACACAGAATTCTCACTGATGGAATGATACTCTCTTCTACGGGTAATAATGACTCGATAGAGTCACTTCCCAGGTAAGAACCATCTATCTTCTATTCAAGAGATATTATATCAAAATATTTAACTGTATAGGTTTCAATTTAGATTTAATAGAAAACTTAATCTAGATATGAAATGAACGCCCTATCGGGCAGAAATAATTAGAACGATAATAAAAAGATTTGTTGTAATGTTCGTTAGAATAATAGATAGTTTTCTATTGAATGTTATGACTACATTATACAAGGTAAGAAGTAAGAACTAAAAGGTTAAAATTCATAGAGAATTTCTTAAATTTATATTTTATGGGACTTTGGCACTAAGAATAATTTATACAATACATTGTATATAAATTCCTTAATACGGCAGTCCCAAAAGGAGTTAGTCAATAGCTGCTAAATTAATTGAAAAAGTGTTTAAATGTGTTAAAATATACTCATACAGAAAGGTGTGAGTATATGAAATATATAACAAATTATAAACCAAAAGATTTTGCTGAATTATTGAATATATCAGTAAAAACATTGCAACGTTGGGATAGAGAAGATATACTCAAAGCAAAGCGTACTCCAACTAATCGAAGATACTATACTTATGACCAATATTTAGAGTTCAAAGGATTGAAAAATAATGTAGATAGAAAGATAGTTATATATACAAGGGTATCTACTAATAATCAAAAAGATGATTTAGTTAATCAAATTGAATTCCTAAAAAATTTTGTAAATGCTAAAGGTATTATCGCTGATGAAGTTATTAAAGATATAGGAAGTGGACTAAACTATAATCGTAAAAAATGGAATAAGCTTTTAGATGAATGTATGGAAAATAAGATAGATTCTATATTCATTACTCATAAAGATAGATTTATACGATTTGGTTATTCATGGTTTGAAAGATTTTTAGGTAAATTTAATACTAAAATAATAGTAGTGAATAATGAAAGTCTTTCACCACAAGAAGAGTTAGTTCAAGACATTATATCAATACTTCACGGTTTTAGTTGTAGAATATACGGTTTTAGAAAGTATAAGAAAAAGATTAAGGAGGATCAAGAAATTGCTAAGAGCGTACAAAACAGAAATACACCCAACGGAAGAACAGAAAAAGAAGATTAATCAAAGTATTGGTGTTTGCAGATGGCTATATAATCAATATTTAGCTAAAAACCAAGAATTGTATAAGCAGTTTAAAGAAGACTTGATTTCTAAAAAAGAAGCAATGTTAAGTGCAAATAACTTTGATAAATATATAAACAACGAAGTTAAAGTTTTAGAAGAATATAATTGGATAAACTTATGTGGCTCAAAGGCTCGTAAAAAAGCTATCTGTAATGCTGAAACTGCATATAAAAGATTCTTCACTGGTAAATCTAAGTTTCCAAGGTTCAAGAAAAAAAATAAATCTGATGTTAAATTATATTTTCCTAAGAATAATTTAACAGATTGGAAAATAGAAAGACATAGGATTAACATACCAACTCTAAAATGGATTAGGATAAAAGAATTTGGATATATACCTATTAATTCAAAAGTTGTTAGTGGTACAGTATCAAAGAAAGCTGATAGATATTTTGTATCAGTAATAGTTGAAGAAAAACTAACAATTGAAAATAAATCTTATACAGAAGGAATAGGTATAGACCTTGGACTTAAAGAGTTTGCAGTTATCTCTAATGGTATTCATAAAAAGAATATTAATAAAACTGCTAATGTTAAGGAGATAGAAAAGAAACTAAAACGTGAGCAAAGAAAGCTTTCAAGGAAATATGAGAGCTTGAAATTAAGAAATAAAAAAGAGAAAGGAGAAGCTACTCGTCAAAATATCCAAAAGCAAATAGTTAAGGTACAGAGAGTTCATCAAAGATTATCTAACATTAGAACTGATTATATTAATAAAACAATAAATGAAATAGTTAAGCAAAAACCAAGCTATATAACTATTGAAGATTTAAATGTTAGAGGGATGATAAAAAATAAGCATTTATCTAAAGCAGTAGCACAGCAAAAATTCTATGAATTTAGAGTTAAACTTGAATATAAATGTAAACTAAATGAAATTGAATTAAGGATTGTTGATAGATTCTACCCTTCAAGTAAAACTTGTAGTTGCTGTGGAGCATATAAGAAAGATTTAAAACTATCTGATAGAATATACAAATGTAGTAATTGTAATGCTTCTATAGATAGAGATTATAATGCTTCAATTAATTTAGAAAATGCAAAAATATACGAAGTTGCATAATCAAGCAATCGTATATATGTACCCAAGGCTATTTGGGGAATTAACGACTGTGGAGGTGCTATACAAACGAAAGTAGTATATTCTTATGAATTACAAAATCGAGTACGTTGAAGCAGTAATAATCTCGATATGGGTATATTTGTCCATATTTTGAGTAGCAGTGAATATTAAAATGTTAAGAGAAATTATGAAAAAGTACCGAGATAAAAATAACTATGACTTAAGCTGTTCAGAAACCATGGTTTATGCTGCTAATGAGGCTTATAATTTAAATTTAGATGAAAAAACCCTAAGAGCAATGGCTCCTTTCAGTGGCGGCATGTGGACAGAAAATGCCTGCGGTGCTCTTACTGGTTCACTAGCAGTTTTAGGAATTTTATTTACCGACAAAGTAGCTCACAACAGCGAACATTTAAAAGAATTAGTTATTGAGTTTCAAGAAAAATTTCAAGATAAACTAAAAAGCAAAATGTGTGTAGACCTTAAGCCCTTACATAGAACAGAAGAGGACGGCTGCAACTCTATAATGTATGAAGCTGCAGATATATTAGATGAAATCGTTACTAGAGAAATGAAAAAATAATAGAAATCTTGAATTATGAAATTTCTCCTCCATGACTGGCATAAGAGCTCGGAACAATAAATTTAGATGGTTCTTTTGCTTCTTATGCAAGTCATTACAGAGAAATTTCATAATTCAAGTAATTTAATACCTTTTGTAGATAATCATTTTGTGAAATATAAATAACCATAAAAACTGCGCCAAAAAATTAATATTCTCAAATTTTTTGCCGCAACTTTTATTTCTAGTTAGATATGTAAGCTATGTAGTACATTCAATAACAAAAGGTACTTTATATAAACTACTACCGACACAAGCAAGAGTGGTTTTCGAGCATTTTCTATAAAATTTGGAATAATCGCTATTACTTTTACTCCATAATTTCTATATTTCCATCATCTATTTCATATATAAAGTCACATAATTCTTCCATATGCTCTGCTATATGGCTTGTTAAAAGTATTGTTTTTCCCTTTTCTTTAAGTTCTAATAACTTTTCTTTTATAAGCTTTACTCCTTTTTTATCTAAACTATTCATAGGTTCATCTAGAATTAATATATCTGGATCTTCCATAATAGCCTGAGCAACTCCTAGCCTCTGCTTCATTCCTAAGGAATATTTTTTTACACTTTTATTGTCATGCGGATTTAAATTCACGTATTTTAAGGCCGCGTAAATTTCATTTTTTCCTATTTTCTTATTTATATCCGCTAAAAATTTTAAATTTTCAAAAGCGCTATAATTCGGAAGAAATCCTGGTTCTTCAATTAACATCCCTACATTTTCTGGAAAATCCACTTCTTTTCCTACTTCCTTACCATCTACCTTTATATAACCTGAGGATGGATTAATAAGTCCACAAATAGCTTTAAAAAGTATTGTCTTTCCAGAACCATTTATACCAACAAAACCATAGCATTTTCCCTTTTGAATTTTTAAGTTTATATCCTTAAGAACAATTCTATCCTTATACTTCTTTGAAAAATTTAATATTTCTATTATATATTCTTCCATAATTTTTTAGTAGAAGTTCTATAACTACCTTCTACTAAATTCACCCCCTACTTTCCTGTATAATTCAAATCACCATTTTACTTATTAAAATTCAAATCCTTTTACGTTTTACCCACAAATCCTATCAGTATCCCTTTTCTTAATTATTATCATCCCTATTATAAAATTTATGACTATAAATAATATTAGATATACCATAGAAAATTTTATACTAAAGCCATCAAAACCATTTCTAAATATATTATGCCGCCTTAACATTCCGTGGTTCAAAAGAGAAAATTTATTTATAAATGTATTTTTGGTAAATAGCACAGAAAAAAAGCATATCAATATACCCATAACACTAGCTATTTCTGAATTCCAAAATATGTAGTATAAATTGTTCATTAAAAGCATTAGTGAGATTATTGTAAGTATATTCATAATAAACATATACATAAGAAGTTCATACTGATTAAAACTATTGCCTAAGTAATTATATTCATTTACTAAAACATCTATATTCTTAAAGGCTTTAGGTCCCATTTTTACAAATATGGTTCCAAGACAGCTTACATATAGTACTAAATAATATTTAATAATAACTACAACATTAGCTACATTAAAAGCAATGAACCATTTAGCTTTACTCCTTACCCTTGGAAGTACCAATGTAGCACGCCTTTTAACCGTGTCATTAATACAAATATCTGTAAGGTATATAATTAAAATAGTTTGGACTGACCATACTAAAAATGTTGAAAAATCATTTACAAGATTAAAATTCTTATCTAACCCTCCGAAAACAAAAATTGCAATGTCACCAATGCAAAAGTTTTTTGAATGAGGAAAACTTAATATATTTAATTTTATATCAGTTATAGAAATAGCTACAATAACTATAAAAATTATATGTTTTTTATTATTAGTTCCTTTTAAATTTAAATTTATAAGTTTTTTAATCATAATCTCTCACAAGCTTTCTCCAAATTATTAAATCAACTAAAATTAATACTGCTAAAGCACAAAAATTCATAATAAGTGATTGTCCTATTGTAACCTTAGCAAATGAAAAATGTTTAAATCTGTGAAAAAACAAAATGGAGCATGTATGAACTCCTATATAATCACCTAACTTAAAGAATCCTTCTTTTAAATCAAATGAAACAGTTATAATGCTTATAACTATCCACACAAAAACAATCAAATTAGCTAGGTGTCTTTTGTCTATAAGGCTTTGGAGTACGTCCCTAAGTGTTACAAGCATAACAGCTGTGGTTGTAATCTCCAGAAAAGAAACTAAAAGAGCTTTCATTGGTGTTAATTCTAAAGTAAAATTACTTACATAAAACCTCCCCACAAGTTTAATACTTTCCTGTAGGTTTTGGCTTATAGAACTCCAATTACTGCTGTATCCAAAATAAGCATAGCTTATAAAAATTATTACCAAAAATATAGCTGCTGTAGACAATATGCATGTAATTATGCTAGCTACTAACCTAGAGCCTTTAAGTATACCCTTCTCCCTACTTCTAATTGCTATATAATTTGCATACTGGCCTTTTTTATATAAATTGCTTGTTATAACTATCATAATAGGAAAGTATAAATACACCACTAGTGAGGGATATGTTGTTAGTCTAAAAATACCATCCCAAAAATTTATATCATATCCACTTGCCACCTTATACATCTTTAAACTTCTAGTAAATTTATAAAAAACATAAGAAAATGCCATGAGGCATATAACAATTTTTTCTAAAATACCAGACATTTCTAAATTAATTTTAGTTAACCTTAACATCTTCTTGAATTTTTTACTCATATATATTCCTCTTTCTAGCCTTAAACATAAATAGAACTGCAAAAATAGCAGTAATGGCTATAAGTTCTATTATAATTTCACCTAAAGATATTTCGGGTACTACATGAAACTGGTTAATTAACATTGGGGAAAAATGATTTATATTCAGTGCACTAAAAATAGTGCTTACACCAATCCAAAATAAAAAAGGAAAAAGGGTTATTGCAATCTTATTCTTTATAAATGAAGACACTGCTAACGCAATTTGTGCATAGGCAAACCCAAACATAAAATTAATGAATATATGTATCATAATATATAATGGGAAATTACCAATTACCAGTTGAGCAAATATCCCTCCGTCGATACCCTTGCCAGAAAAATCATTAATACTCCCTTTAAAAAATATAGAAACGATTATTGAAGAAATAACCGTTGGAAGTGCCACTGCAAGTCCTCCAGCTATGCCGTTAACTAATACCTTTGTTTTTAGATACTTTTTGTGATTCACTCTAGCATCAATACATTTAATCATTCCAAATTCTTTATCCTCTAAATGTGATAAAGAAAAAGGAAACGCTGATAAAATTGGCATTGCAAATATATAAAAATACATTGTGCTAAACCAAACATCATATTTGTTAAGTGCTTTTGTCACCATGGCTCTTGCAGTTGCCTGAGCTTCAGGTGTATTTAAATCTGGAGCATTGTAATTAAAAAATATATATGGTTTTATTTCTTTGAATCCACTTAATAAGTGAATAGCTAGTCCCATTAAAATGATAACTAAAAACTTTTTACTCTTAATAGCCCTTTTCACCTCATTTATTAACATACTTTAACTCCTTCCATTAAAGTAGCTAATGCATTAAAACCTTTTAATACATTAGCTATACCTTGGATTTAATATAATACCTATTTGCTATTAATTTAAATGATTAATATATTTTTGTATTAACTTACCATTCAAATCTTCCATAAGACCATCTATATGCATTTTCCGCTACGGTGTTTTGACCTGCTACATAATATTGATACCCTCTAGACATACTATTACCAGTTAAAGTTACAGCTCCACCACCTTGCTTAGCAAGAACTCTATTTGTTCTAGGTTGTTTATTTGAATTTACAGCACATAACTTGGCATAATAAGATGGCCCACCTACTATACGTTCTAATGAAATACGAGGAGTAACATCATCATGTCTAATCATCATGTTTTTACCACCACCTTCTCCACCAGATATGCAAAACTTATTTAAAGTCATTCCCCAATGTTCGCCCCAGTTACTTGCTGCAAACACAGTATTTGCACTAAAAGAAATTGTAATTCCCATAAATAAAACTCCTGTTACTAACATTTTTTAAACTTATTCATTTTTTTACTTTACCCCCTTTTGTTTTTCTGATTATACTTAACTCAACTTTCGCATATAAATTTTAAGTCATACACTATACAAGGTAAGAAGTAATATGTAAAAAGTAAAGAGTATTTCTTACAAATTAATTACAAAAAACTCTTAGAGTTTTATCCTTAACTTTTACTTCTTAGCTCTTACCTATTACTTACCTGCAAATTTTATATTTTTATTTTATAACTGCAAAAGTTGATTACTTAATAAACAAGCTTGTTTACTTTATGATACCATATTATTAATTACTTTTTTGTCAAATACAGGGTTCCAAAAAAAAAAAAAAACGGTATGTTTTTACATATTACCGTTCTTTTTTTCATTAGTATATGCTATCAATTAACGTCTGTAAATAATATACATATATTTTCACTTTATAATAGATATAATTTAATTTCATCCAATAATGTAAATTATATTATATTTTCTTCCTCATCTAAAAACCTCTCACCTGCAGCCTTTATACCTATGGCTCCTAAAGGTGCTGTTATCAATATAGACAAAACTGCTATGGCGAGTATCACATCTCCTGAAGGCACACCCATGGATAAAGGAACTGCTCCCATGGCCGCTTGAACTGTAGCCTTAGGTGTATAAGCTATAACACAAAACACCTTTTCCTTTAAAGTTAAATTCGTTCCCATAAGTGAAATCCAAACCCCTATGCTTCTTCCCACAAGACCAAGTGCAATTATTAAAATTCCTATAGCACCAGCTTTTAAAGCTACAGCTATATTTACCGTTGCTCCCACTAGTACAAATAATAAAATTTGAGCAAAAATCCATATAAAACTGAAACACCTAGATAAAGTATCCCCTAGTCTAGTGTCCTTATTATTAATTATATACCCCAATGCCATTACTCCAAGAAGAGATGCTATCTCCACTTTGCCTTTAAGAATGGCCTCAATGGACACCATCAATATAGAAAATGCCAATACAATAAGAGTTTTTTTGGTATCATTAATATTGTTTTTTGCAAATAATATTAATAAAAATAAGCCAGTTATCACTCCTAAAACTATTCCAAGTATAATGGAAATAGGTATATTAAAAATCTTTAAAGCTATATTTACACTTTTTCCTCCGTAAAATCCTGCAAAGGTTGAAAATATAGTTATGGCAAATACGTCATCTATGGAAGCTCCTGCCAGTATAAGAATTGGAATGCCTTTTTTCATTCCCTTTCTTCTCTCTATGAAACCTATCATTTGCGGAACCACCACCGCTGGTGAAACTGCTGCAATAATAAACCCTAACATTCCCGCCTCTATAAATGGTATTTTTAATAATTTCCATGCTACAAAAGCTATGGTGAATCCTTCTAAAATTCCAGGTATACAACTTAGTTTAGCTGCTGGAACTCCTATTTTTTTAAGCTCCTCTTTAGTTATACCCAGCCCTGCTCTAAGTAAAATAACTATCAAAGCTATTTTTCTTAAATCCCCAGAAATATTCAACAAATTCGGAGATACAATATTAAATACATGTGGTCCAATAAGTATACCTAGAATTATCATTCCTAATAATCCCGGCAATTTCATCTTTTCGAAAATCCAATTTACTAAAAGACCTAATAATACTATAATTGCTATACTCTGAGCCATTTGCTTTCCCCCTTAATATTTTGATTTAAATTTATTTTTTAATATAACATACGCCCTGCATAATCTTTAATTTTCTTTAACATACTCACTTATTCTTAGATTTTCATTTTTGATAAATCGAAGCTACTTTTACTTTATAGTTTCTCAATTTATCATCAAAATATAAAAACTCCTACACCTTAAATTTATAAAGTGTAGGAGTCATCAGCATTTTAGCGGTTATGGCGGATCTCCATCGCCTGTTAATTACTATTTTATAGTATCATAACTAGTGAATTAACACAATAAAAAAGATTTAACAATTTTTAAAATGCATTAACTAATAATTTTTTGGTATACTCTTCCCTTGGGCTTTGGAATACTTTCACCACATTGCCTTGCTCTACTACTTTTCCCTCTGTCATAACCAGCACTCTGTCAGATATTTTTCTAGCTAAATACAAATCATGAGTTATATAAAGTATAGAAAATCCTTTTCTATTTTGAAGTTCTTTTAGTAATCTTGTTATATTAGCTTTAGTGGATGGATCCAGCATAGAACTTATTTCATCTGCTATTAATACTTTAGGCTCTAGTATTAAACTTCTAGCTATGGCTATTCTTTGCCTTTGACCGCCGCTTAATTCATTACATTTTTTATTTAAAAAATACTCCTCCTTAGGAAGTTGAACCTCTTCCAATAATTCCATGACTTTTCTCTTTCTATATTCCTTATCTCCATCTTTTAATATATCTAAAGGCTCCCTTATCACTTCTTCTACTGTTAGTTTTCCATTAGTTGAAGACAATGGGTCTTGAAATACCATTTGTATTCCTTTTTTCTTACAAGTTACATTATTCCCCTGTACTTCTTCTCCTTCAAAAATTACACTTCCTGAATCACCTTTCAAAAGTCCACACAATATCTTACCAAAGGTAGTTTTCCCTGAACCGGACTGCCCTATCAAACTAACTATTTCCCCGCTCCTTATTTTAACACTACAGCCTTTACAAGCTTCTACAGGATTCTCCTTATGCATGTAGGTTTTCTTCACATCTTTAGCTTCCAATAAAGTGATTATTCCACCCCTATTGCAAGCCACTTTTCTATTTTTACCTACACTTTTTAGGGTTGGTCTACAACTACAGCATTGCTCTTTCCTTTGATTGCATCTGCTATAAAATACACAAGCTGAATCTTTTCCTTCTTCACAAACTCCTCTTATACCCCATAAATCTTGATAGACGTTTAGCTCTAAAGAAGAATATATAAGGCCTCTAGTGTAGGTATGAGCAGGCTCATCTAATATTTCTTTAGCTATTCCCTCTTCTAATACATTTCCTCTATACAAAACCTCTATTTTACTACATAAGGTGTTAATTACAGATAAATCATGAGATATTACTATCATAGAAAATCCCTTTTCCTTTTGAAGCTTCCCTATTAAATTAACTATTTCATTTTTACTTACAGGATCTAAAGCTGTGGTAGGCTCATCTACTAATAAAAGTTCAGGGTCACAAGCAAGAGCCATGGCTATAAGCACTCTTTGACGCATACCTCCTGAAAGCATATGAGGATATTTCTTTCCCCAATGAGACTGAAGTCCAACCATTTTTAACAGTTCCTCTGACTTTCTATAGGCTTCTAATTTGCTTATATTTTGATGTTCTATAATACTCTCTGCAATTTGGGTGTTTATGTCTAAAACGGGATTCAGTATATCCAAGCTATTTTGAAATACCATAGATACTTTATTCCATCTATAAAAATTAAGTTCCCTGTCATTTAATGAATTCAAATCCGTATCTTCATATAAAATTTCACCTTTAGTATCTGCCTTATCCTTTAAAAGTCCCATGACAGCTAAAGCAATAGAACTTTTGCCACTACCGGATTCACCTATTATCCCCAAAGTCTCACCTTTTTTTACCTGGAAACTAACCTTAGAAACCGCCTCTACGCCTCCATGATATGTGACAAATAAATCTTTTACTTCTAAAATATTTTCCATAAAAACCCCACCTTAAATTTTTTCTATTTCTCTGCCTAAAAAAGCTATACTCATAACTGTAACTGTTATAGCCACCAATGGACTTACTATCCACCACTTCCAATACTCAGTGAAGTATATACCTTGGAAACCCATGGCATGGTTAAGTATTATTCCCCAACTTTTTGAGTTAGGATCTCCTAGTCCTAAAAATGAAAGAGAAGCTTCTGCTATAATGGCCTTATTTACTAATTTTATTATGCTAACCATAAGTACTGGAAATACTTCTCTCAATATATGTCTTTTAGTTATGTGATAAAAACCTCCCCCGTAACTTTTAGCTGCAATTATATAGTCTTCTTTAGTTACAGACATAACCTTAGCTCGTACTATCCTTGCGGGCGTTGTCCATGAAAATAAACCGAGCACTATAATAATATTGAAGATGCTTGGACCAAAAAATGCCCCTATTATTATCATTAAAGGAAGATCCGGAAGAATTATCATAATATCTGTTATTCTCATAAGTATCCTGTCAACTATACCACCATAATATCCACATATGATTCCAATTATTCCACCACCGACTCCTGCCAATAATGCTGTGCCAAAACCAACTATAATGCTTATTCTTGTTCCAATACATATTTGAGCCCATAGGTCTATTCCCAAATCATCTGTTCCCAAAATATGTGCCTTGGTAGGAGCTTCAAGAGCTGCCCCTGATGGAATATTATAAGGATGTTTGCTTAAAACCGGTGCAAATATACCAATGATTAATAATAAAATAAGTATTCCTAAAGATATTTTTCCTGAAGTAGACATATTAAGTCTTTTACTTTCTCTTATTCCTAAAGTTTTTCTACTTGTGCCTATATATTTTCTTTTTATCTCTATACACTTTCTTTTTACTACAGATAATTTATTAATCTCCATGCTATTCACCTAATTCACATTCATTCTTGGGTCTAACTTTTTGCAAACTATATCTGAAAGAAAATTACTTATAAGTACCAATAGTGTAACCAATATAAATATTCCTTGAATTAATGGATAATCCCTCACAAAAACCGCCTCTTTCATAAGCTTTCCTACACCTGGATATTGAAATACATTTTCTACAAGAATAGCTCCTCCTATCATAGCTCCAAGACTTAGAAATATTCTAGTTATTATAGGGAAAATAGCATTTCTAAGTGCATGTCTGAAAACTATAGTTCTCTTTCTAAGTCCTTTACCCTTTGCCGTTTGTATATAATCCTTTGAAAGCACTGATATAGTGGAATTTCTAGATAGTAAATAAAATCCACCTAGATTTGAAATAGTTAAAGTTAACACTGGCAAAAATCCATGATGAACTATATCCTTAATTTGTGCATATTTATTTGGATACTCAGCGAAACTTTCTGTTGCACCAGCTAAAGGAAATAGACCATATTTGGCTGCCAATATAAAAAGAAAAAGCGTTCCCACTAAAAATGGGGGTATTTCTGAAAATCCTAGCATAATAAAATAGAGGATTCCGTCTCCCCTTTTATTTTTGTACCAAGCAGATATGCAGCCTAAAATACAACCAATAACTGCACTTAAAAATGTAGAAATTAAAACTAATCCCACAGTCCATCCTATTCTGCTTTTTATTATATTTAAAACTTGATCATTATAATAAATGCTGTATCCTAAATTTCCTTTAAAAGTATCCTTAATATATTTAGCATATTGCTCTGGCAAAGGTTTATCTAATCCATAGTAAGCCTTGTATTTCTCTATTTGTGCCTCAGTGTAAGTTATGGTTACATCCCCCTCATCTGAAGACAAAAAAGTGAAGGGGTCCCCAGGCATAAGCCTAGGGATCATAAAATTAAAAGTCAACACGCAGAAGAATGTTAATATATATCCCATTATTTTTTTATTGCAGTTTTTTTTCCTCATAAAAACCCACTCTTTCTTAAAAAAACGCCAATAGCTCTCAATGATCTCTATTAATATCTAAAAATACTCAAAAATCAGTCCCCATATAAAACTTCCTAGGGGACTGACCCCTTACTATTTATCTCTCTTTAAATAAGATAATTTGCAATGTTCTAAACAATGGTGATCAAATGTACACATCCATCCATCATATTTTTCTGGCTTATATACAGTATAGCCTGTGGTGTTGTATATAGGTATAACTGGCACTTCTTCGCTTATTAATTCTTGTAATTTAAATACAGTATCTTTTCTTTCCTTTTCATCAAACTGCACTGCTTGTTTTTCACATAACTCATTTACTTCTTTATTTGAATATCCTGGTATACCTGAGAAAGTTGTAGTTTTTCCTGAAGCAAACATTCCTCTAAGTTGGTCAGCATCGCCTCCCCAACCACCATAACCTATAAGACATAATTGATAGTCACCTTTTTTAACCGCTGCGTCTCTAGTTTTACCATCTACGCTTTTAACCTTCAACTCTATTCCTGATTTCTCCATACTTATTTTCATAAGTTCAGCTATTCTAATCTCAGGTTTTGAATTTCCTATTAACAATTCAAAGGATAGTTTTTTATCCTTTAAAAGTTCCTTTGCTTTATTTGTGTTAAAGTCATAGTTTTTAACGTTTTTGTTGTACCATATGTGGTCCTGTGGTAAATATCCTGCGCTGGCAGGAACTGCTGCTCCTCTGGCAACCTTTTCAATCAATTCCTTCTTGTCTATAGAATAAGCCATAGCTTGTCTAACTTCTTTTTCTTTTAGTTCTGGACATTTTTCCATATTTAATGATAACTTATATCCCCAGAAAGCTGGTGCCTTAAATATTTTATATTCTTTCTTATTTTCATATCTTTTTACTACGTCTGCAGATGGAGAAAACTGATCTATATCACCTTTTTCAAAGGCTAACACTGGGTCACTTACAGGCACAAATTGAATTTCTCCTACAGCAGCTTTTCCTCTCCAGTAATCTTTAAATGCTTTAAATTTGTATGAACCTGCTTCTTTGTTGTATTCTTCGCATATATAAGGTCCGCACCCTATAAGTGATTCTTTTTCATTAAAGTTCTTTGGATCCTTAACATTTTCCCATATATGCTTTGGTATTATTCTCACATCACCTAATTTTTGTAATAGAGTTACATTAGGCTTATTAACAGCTATTTTTACACTGTCACCATCTACTACCTCTATACTCTTTATTATGCTTGTTCCTTTACCTTTTCCACCAGCTAAAGAATAACTTACTGGTGGATTCTTCTCAAAATACTCAAAGGAGAACTTAACATCCTCTGGAGTTAATTCTTTTCCATCCTGCCACTTAACTCCCTTTCTTATTTTAAATACGTATTCCTTTCCTTCCTTTTCTACTTTCCAACTTTCAGCAAGCCATGGTATTATGCCTTTTTCATCCTTTTCTATAAGACCATCAAACACTAATCTCATCTTAAAAGATCCTGGTCCTCTTTGGTAATGCTTGTATGGATTAGGAGCACCCCAATCTCCTCCTGCAAGCTTTATTACATCTGCCTCTTTTTTTCCTTGAATTTTATCTCCCTTAGCTACTGTGCTCTTTGAAGCATCACTACCTTTTTTTGCTGCAGTTGATCCGCATCCAGCAGCAGTAAAAATAACTGTTCCTGCCAACACTAAAGTCAATAACTTGCTTTTTAACTTTTTATTCATCTCCTACATCCTTCCTCAAATAATTTAAATGTTTACTCAACTTTCTCACATAAATTCAAATTCTACATAAAATAAATAACTAGTTTTAATTACCAATTATTATTTTATAACTACAAAAGTTGAATTAACGGTAACTTCCCCTTATTAAATCTAAATAATGAATTGCTTACAATATTTTTTATTAATTACTTAACTTCTGCAAAATAAAAAGTTGAATTGGTACTATTACCAAAAAATAAATATGGCACGCTGACTTTTTCCGTGTAAAATATAAGTTACAACACAAATATTACCCGGAGGTGGTCAGTATGCC
>NZ_CABDWS010000070.1 GCF_901447495.1 Haloimpatiens lingqiaonensis | reverse complement strand
CCAGAAACAATCAGAATAGTTATATTTAAAATTATATAATTTTATTATAAAATAATGTTCCAATAAACTATAATTAATTTTTATTAAATTATAAATATCGTATAATTCATGAAATGCTTGTATTGATAAGTCAGCGTCAATATCATTAAATGATATTGGGAGGAGCTTATCTTGAGATCCATCCTCTAATTCAATATAATAATATATTCTATAGGCAGAATCTTTTTCTTCAGAGTTTTGTTTTTTTAGACGTGCAAGTTCCAGATATTGAGATATTGTTGGAACATCAAATTTCATAATTGCAATATATTCATTATCTTCTTTTAGCAGGTCATAATCTTTCAAATATTCATAATTAATACTTATACTATTTATATATTGAATTAGTTTTTCTAAACTATCAAATTCTCTTTTTATTAGTTGTAGCATATACAATTTCTCCTTATGATATATTATATAGGATGTATTATAACATATATATTGTAATAAAATATAGTCTAAAATTTATAATGAATGAACTTATTGTTTTTGATATGCAACTTTAAGTTTGGAGTAAACAGTAAAACTGCAAGTATTTCATAATAATTGTAATTATTTTTATATATATGATATAATTGGATAAAAAGTTAATTTATAATGGTAAGAATATATGTTACAACTAAGGAAGGGAAAGTAAATGAAAGTTACAGAGTATAAGAAACAAATTATACAATTGTTGGATAGTGAAAAATATAAAGAAGCTATGGGGTTATGGAAAGAGGCACTTTTTAACAATAAATCAAATGTTATAAGCCAACATATATTTAATTCATCTATTTACAAGATTGGTCTTAATGATTGGAATAGTTCATATAAAGGTAATTTTGAAAGAATATATGAAATTATATGTTATATGTTAAAGGATGGGATATTTTCGTTATTATGCGATTATGAATTTATGTTTCATTCTAATAAATCTCTTGGCTGTCTAAAGTTTATAAGTATAGCAATATTATCAAATGAAGATTCTGAAAACTTAAATGAATTTTTAAAAGAAATTTATAAAAAGTCTACTTATGAAGAATTTAAAAATATAATTGAAAACTGTTTTTTTCAGCATTCATACAGATTTGTTACATTTAAGAATCTTGAAAGCAAGGATATACTTAAGGAATGTTTAATTGAAAGTGATTTATTGAAAAAAGAAGATAGAGTTTTATTTACACAAAAAATAAATAACTATAGTGGTGTACAATCAGAAAGTACTGATGAAATAGTAAATTCAATTGAAGAGTATTGGGATGACGAAGAAATAAAGTTTGAGCTTGCTATATCTCTTCTTAATGAGGATATTTTAGAGAATAAACTTAACTTAATAAGAATATTTACTTCAGATATGGCACTATTTAATTCTATATATAAATCTGCTAAAAGTAATAAAAACAACATATATATACTTATGCTGGACGATAGATTTAGAAAGCGAGTTCTAGATAGAATATTTTTAGATAATGATGATGAGCTTATAAAGCTTGTGATACATTTTATATACAAATGCTATGAAATAAAAAAACAAAATGCTATAAAATTTGATAATATTTATGATGAAATTGAAAAAGGTGTCACTGAAAATTATAGACGTAATATTGATATCATTGAAAATACTATATCGGAAATGTTTGCTTATAAGTCGAAAAATATCTTGAAATTCTTCTTAACTAAAGGTTATAAGTTAGGGTTTAATGAGAGAATTTTAACATTTGAATATATAAATGATTATAATAAATCTATTTTTGATGATTATTTAAGATATAGAATTGAAAGTTTGAATTTATATATTGATACCCAAGAGCAATATTATGAGTACATTGTTAAGATTTTACCTTTTACTTATGAAAGTTATGAAAAAAAGAAAAGCTTAATAATGGAGGCGTATGAATATTTTTTTAATCATAAAGAAATTTCTATGGTTTTAAGTTTAATTAATTCGGTAATTCAAAATAATTTTCAATTTGCCAAAGAAATTATTATTGATTTAATTACTAAAAAGAGTGATGACAAGTTTCAAATTGTATCATATTATAACCCTAAAAAGATGTGTGATGTTTTTGGAAGTTTATATGCATATTTTAAATATGATTTTATATACGAACTATTAATGGAGAAAAGTTTATTTAAAAATAGGGCCTTTAAAGATATAATTGAATACTTTGAATATACTCTTTCATTTAAATTCGATTGGTCAGTAAATGAATTGATCTATAAGAAAATATTCTTTGTTACTGATGATTTAGATAAAGTTTTTTCCTTATATGAAAAATACATAGATAAGATTTACGCTAAACACCAATTCTTTTATGAATTAGAATACATTGCTCAAAATGAAAAATTTACAGGAAAAAAAAGAGAACAAATTATAAAGGGCTTTAGTAATTTATATTATTATCTAGAGAAAACATATTATGTGAATATTTGCAATCTAAAAAATAGTATTGAAAAGTATTTCCAAGTGAATTTATGATAAGGAGTAAAAAATGATAAGAGATACTATCTTGCAAATAAATAAAAAATTTTTAGAAGAAGGGAAAAATTCACCTCAATTATTTGAGGATTTGGCACAGTTAGAACACTATATTGCTGAGAGTTATGGAAATCGTGTTTTAATTGAATTATTACAAAATGCTGATGATGCGAAATCAACAAAATCATATTTATACTATGATGGTAAAAATTTATATTTTGCTAATAATGGTAAACCCTTTGACGAAAGTGATATCATTTCAATAAGTAGGGCTGGTAGTAGTAATAAGGATAGAAAACAAATGATAGGGTATAGAGGCGTTGGATTTAAAAGTACTACTTTTTTGACAAGTGATATTATTATATTTTCTAATAATGAAAGTTTTACATTTTCTAAAAGTAAAAGTGAAGAAATATTACGTGGTTTTGGAATAAATAAGTGTCCTACAGTAAGAATACCTTTTCTTGTAGAAGGAAATATGGACAGTTCTATATTAGATATAGTAAATAAATTACAGAATAAATATAATACAATATTTATATTTAAAAATCCACAAATAAATGTATTAAAAGAAGAGTTAATGAATTTGGATAGTGATATTTTCATTTTTTTAAACAACATTACTGAATTTAAAGTTTCTGTAGAAGATGTAAATGAATTTATAGAAGTATCAAAAGAGGATACTAATATTACTATTGCAAGAAATGGAAACAAGGATATGTGGAGGGTATATAATGGTAGTACTAGTGAAAACTCTTTTCAAATAGCATTAAAAACAGATGGAAAGAAACTTATTCCTTGTTCAGGTAGCGAGTCTGTGTTACATGTTTTTTTACCTACTTTAGACAAACTTGGGTTTCCATTTAAAATTAATGGCCATTTTTCTACAGACCCTTCAAGAAAGCATATTAATTTTGATGAACAGTGTGAAGAAATATTATATGCAGTAGCAAAATTAATAATTGAGATTGTCAAAAGTGTGTTTAATGGTGAAGAAAAGGATTCAAGTATTTTGCAAATTATTACTACAAATAATTCTTTATCTAAATTTTCAATTTATTTTGAAGAAGAATTATATAAATTAATCAGAGTAATACCAATGATAAAAACAAAGGCTGATAGTTTCGTTGCAGTCTCAGGTATAAAAAAGCCACTTAAATTTTTATCATTAGATGAATATAGAATCTTAATTAACAATACAGATAATTTTAATGATAGAGTACCTTCAATAAAAATTGATAACTTTATGTATGATTTTATTAATAAATTTTGTAATGATGAATTTTCTATAGAAGAGTTAATGAGTTTTTTTACTAAGGATTTAGCAAGACAATCAACACTTCATAATATTTTAGGTAAGATTTTTGCTAATTTTATTAATGAAATTGCACAAAAAAATATTAGGTCATTAAATGTTAACAATATATGGTTACCAGGTAACCAAGAAGAATACATAAATATAAGGGGTTTATTAACAAAAAAAATAGAATTTTCAACAGCGTTTAGAGAAACATTTTATGAAAATGTTTACAAGGGGGCTCTTGATTATTTTTATGATAATTATAAAATTGATTTACGTAAATTTGAAGAGGTAAAACAAAAACAAATCTCGTTAGCAGATATAATAGAGAAATCTTCAAATAGTAACAATTATATTAATTCAAATACTTATAGTACTAATAATAAAGGTATTAAAATTAACATTTCAAAATGGAGAAGTGCAGAAATTCAATGCATTGAAATTGAAGAATTTTTATTTGGAAATAAAGCAACTGATGTAAGCAAGCAGAATAAAGGATATGATATTGAGAGTTTTGAAAATAATGGTAGTATTAGATATATAGAGGTAAAATCACTAAATAGTGAAAATGATAGTTTTACTTTAACCAATAATGAATATACTACCGCTCATATGTATGGTGAGCGATATTATATATGCTTAATTATAAATCAGGTTTCTCGAATAAAAGTAATTTATATAAAAGATCCAATAAATAAATTAAAAATGGAAAAGCGAGTTAAACAATGGGAATGGCTCTGTGAAAAATTTGAAGGTGATGAATTTAATATAGATATTTAAAAATATTAAAAAGATACATGGAGTTTATTAAAATAAATTTTTTAATGTAGGTATAGAAATTATTAAAGAACCATTATTAATGAAGAGCTGTTTATACAAGGTTATAACAAAAAAATTTTTGCATATTGTAATGTAAAAAGTATTAGAGCTTTAATAAATAGTAATTTTATGATTATTTAAAGTTTATATTACACTGATTGGTATAAATTTATAAATATAGTTTTTAAGGGGTGGTGGTGTGAATTGGGTTGTAGAATATTGCAAAGCCAAGTTTTACTCTCAATTTGATTTAGACAAGTTATTGGATCAAATTGATAAAAATATAGATCTATGTATTACTGAAATAAGTCATGAAATGCTCTATCTTTTGGATAAGATAGTGACAACAGAGCCTTGTTCATATTGGAACACATCTGTTTGTGGGCAAGTATATAAATTACTGGAAGACTTATATAATAATCATAGTAAGGATTTAGAAATTGACGAAACAATTTTTGAGTATTTTTTAATGGGTTATAATTCATACTTACAGATTTCTCAAACAATATTAGATTTGCGTAATTTTAATATAGCTCAAGAAACAAAAACACTACTGTATAGATTACCAACTTATACTGCAATTCTTGAAAGTTGTTTGTCCAACTTCTTAAGAGTTATTGCTTTTTTGACAGGTAAAGCGATAAATAAAGATTATACGTCCCAAAATACGCTCAGTAAATTGGTTGCAGTAGTTAATAAAAATGGATATGAAGAAATTGCAAAAAATATTAATGTGAATTTAAGAAATGCAATAAATCACGGAAAAGTTGCAGTAAAGAGGCAGGCAATTGGTGAAAGACTATGTTTTTATTATATTGAAAACCATGTTTCTAAGTGTCTTGAGTTATCTGTACACGAATTTGATTATATGATAGATTCTGCATTCGACACAGCTAGCGGGGTTTTGCTAGGATTGACTCTTTTCATTAATAAACACATTGAATTATTAAATATTGATACTGTTAAAAGAGATTATCCAGCTTTTTCTTTAATTGCAATGCAACTTAGTATACCTTGTATTTATTGTCGTAGCATAAGTGATATTGGTAATAACAAACAATTGAATGTTGATATAGAAATTCAAAATACAGATAGAGCTTATATCGGTCAAATTGCAACATTAATGGCTATATTAGTTTTTGATCACTACAAAGAATATATGAGCAATACATGTTCTCTTTCAGCAATCCTAGAATGCTTACTGGATGGATACGGTATACAAATAAAGAAATTGTTGATATGTATACCCAAGAAAAGAATTTTGATGTTGTATTAAAAAGTGTAATTGAGCGAGGTGATTTCATTATTTTTGATCCTTCAACTGAAGTTGTCGATTTAACTGAAGTAAAATACTTTTGTTTTCCAAACTACACAACTGACAAATATAAAATAAATAATATACAAGATGTCAGTAATCAGGAGCGAAAACGGCTGAGAGCTCATTTATATATTGGAGATGTTGAAAATAAGGAAGAAATTCTTGAAGTTATTACTAATGCAATTGAATGGCTAAAAGGTATCAAAAATCCACCATCACCAAGAATACAACAAAAGCATGGTTTAATGGAAGCAGATTCTTTATATATTAATGTTTATAAAAAGGATTATCGTACAAATAAGGAGATATTGCCAAACAATAAGAATTTTATTTGTTTTGTAGATTATAATTCTAAAGGAAAAACCACACTTAAAAACGGAGGCTTACCAGAATATATTTGGAATAAATTTTATCATGAAATAATAGGTAACATTGAAATTGCCTGGCGTGAAAGTTGTTATTTTACAAGACATTCTAAAAAAGTTGGACGCAATGATTTTTGTCCATGTGGAAGTGGAAAAAAGTATAAAAAATGTTGTGGCAAATGATTTTTATAGTGTTTTTACATAAGTTCTGTGTATACTATTCAGAGTATGTATAAGACTAGCATTTTTACAAGTGCTAGTTTTTTTATTATAGAATTTTAGTGGTGTTAGAAAGTTATTTAAATTTAAAAAAGAAGTATAGTTATTTATAAAAGTAAATACACTTTTGATAAATACTTACTTGAACAATACGATAGATCCTAAAACAAACTTGGATAAAATGGAAAATGTGTTTTTATTTAATATTGTATAGGGTATAATATATAATAATGAATTATTTTAAATGAATAGGAGTTATAAAAATGTACAATAAATTTTTACAAATATTAAAGGAAACAAAGGGTATTCATAATTCATTAAATGAAATATTAAAATATGATTTTATCTACCATTCTAATAAAATAGAGGGAAGTACATTTACGACAGAAGCTTTACAAATGCTTATGGAAAAAAATATAGTTACAGGAACTCATACTTTAGATGATGTACAAGAAACTGTGAATTCGTTTTATACATTTGATTTAATTATTGATAGTTTGGATAAGCCTTTAACTTTAGAAATGATAAAAGAGTGGCATGCTAGTTTAATGTATAGAACTAGACTATATGATTTAGGTTTAGCAGGTGTTTTTAAGAAATATTCTAATAAAATATTAGGGGCTAATTTTGATACAGCAAATCCTTGGGAAGTTGAAGATAAATTGAATATTTTAATAAATAAATTTAATAATCTAAAAGAAGTAACATTAGAAGATATAGCAAAATTTCATTTAGAATTTGAAAAGATACATCCATTTCAAGATGGTAATGGAAGAATAGGTCGTTTTATATTTTTAAAACAATTACTTGATAATAGGTTACCGCTTAAATATATGAATGGTGAAACTTCAACTGAATATAAAAAAGCTTTAGAGGAATCTACAAATAATAATGTAAAACCTCTTATTAATTATTTAAATAAACAGAGGAATTTTATTGAAGAGAATAGGAATATGTTTTAATTAAATTATACAATAAAACTTGTTTAGTGAGAGGAATGTATTAATATGAAAAAAGTTCCCTATGGTATATCTAATTTTCAGACAATCAGAGAACAAAATTATTTATATGTAGACAAAAGTAAATACATTGAGATTCTAGAAAATGAGCCTCCATATCAGTTTTTTATAAGGCCTAGAAAGTTTGGTAAAAGTTTATTTTTATCTATGATAGAAAATTATTATGATATAAATAAAGCTGAAAAATTTGAAGAATTATTTAAAGATTTATATATAGGGTTAAATCCAACTGAGAGAAGAAATCAGTATTTAGTATTATATATAAATTTCTCTAATTTAGTGGTAAGTGAAGGAAAAGAAAGATTTATAGAAAGTTTTGATAACTGTGTTTTGTCAGCTGCTAAGGAGTTTTTGGCTAAATATGATAAGTTTTTTCAAGATAAAGATATTTTAAATGAATCTAAAGGTGCTGAAATAGTTATAAATAAAATTATATCATTGACTAATACCACAAATAAAAAAATGTTTATAATAATTGATGAGTATGATAACTTTGCAAATGATTTAATTTCATGTGGTAATAAAAATTTATATTATGAAGTGATATCAAGCGAGGGATATGTAAGAACTTTTTATAAAACTATAAAAACTGGCACTGCATTTTGTGTAGAAAGAATTTTTATTACAGGAGTAAGTCCTATAATGCTAGATGATTTAACTAGCGGATTTAACATAACAATTAATTTGACTTTAGAAAATAATGTAAATGAGATGCTGGGTTTTAATGAAGAAGAAATAAGAAGCATATTAAAAGAATATAAAATAGATGAAATGTTTGATTTAGAAACTGTTTTAAAAGACATGAAAAAATATTATGATGGTTATTTGTTTAGTAAGTTTTCAAAAAATAGAGTATATAATCCAAGTTTGTCTCTTTATTTTATACAAAATATTATAAAAAATAAAGTTTATCCTGAAAATTTATTAGATATGAATATTAAAACTGATTATAGAAAGTTAGAAAATATGGCATTTAATTTTAGGGATGAGGAAATTGTAAAAAAACTTATTTTAGGAGAAGAAATAAGCACAAAATTGGTGGAAAAATTTAATTTAGAATATATGTATGATAAAAAGGAGAATTTTGTATCTCTACTATATTATATGGGTATGCTTACAATTCACAATACTTATTTTGATAAGTATATTATGGCCATACCTAATTATGCAGTTAGGACTATTTATTGGGAATATTTTATTGAAAAATTTCAAGAAAAATCCAAATTATTAGTAGAAGATGAAATGTTATTTGATGCGGTAAATAATATGGCTTCAAATGGCAAAATAACATTATTTAATGAGTATTTAAAGAATTTTATTTCTGTATTATCTAATAGAGATTTAATGCAGTTTAATGAAAAAAGTGTAAAGATGATTTTAATTTCTTTTTTTATAAATGGTATATATCTAGTAAATAGTGAATTTGAGGTAGAAGGTGGATATATAGATATATTTCTTTCTTCAAATAAAGCTTATGATAAATATATTAATTATGAGTGGGTTATAGAACTTAAATATATAAAGGAAAGTGAAAAAGATAAGTTCGAAGAAGTCAAAAATCAGGGATTAGAGCAACTTCAAAGATATAAATGCAGCAGCAAATTAGAACATGCTTCAAATAAAAGCAAGAAATATTTATTGATAATTGTTATAGGTAAAAAACATGTGGAATGTATTGAATTATAGAAGGTGGAGCTAATGAATAAATATTAGCAAAATATCATATAACTCAATTTTTGCATATAAATTTGTAAGTTTTACATTAGATTAATAAGGGTTTTTCATTCTAAATTTTCAATTTTACATTATAACTAATCCTCTAGCATATTAATATATATAGCAATATGCTGGAGGATTTTTTGTGTCTAAAGTAGATATAGAATTTCATTATGGGGATAAGAACTTTCAGGAGCTATTGGAGAAAATTATTTTAGAAAAGATTTTATATTACAGCATTACGAAAAAAAATAAAATATGCTATAGTAAAGATAATCGCACAGCTGCCATTTACTCTAAAGAGCAAGATTGAGGGAGTGAATGGCATGAGAAAAATATGGAATGTGGCTATATACGCTAGAGTTTCCACAGATAAAAAAGAACAACAAGAGTCTATACCAGCTCAAGTTTCCAGTCTAAAAAAATGGCTTTTAGAAAAAAGCAAAAACGATAAAGAAGCAGTTTACAATCTTATTGATGTCTATGAAGACGCAGGCTTTTCAGGATCTAATTTTGAGCGGGACAGTTTTATAAAAATGAAGGAAGATATAGAGCATAAAAAGATAAATATGGTTTTAACTAGGGATTTATCAAGGTTTTCAAGAAACTATATAACTGCTGGATATTATCTAGAGGATTATTTTAAAGTAAATGGAATAAGATTTATATCGGTACTTGATAATGTAGATACCCTTGAGGAAGTTAATGATATAGTTCCATTTAAAAATATTTTAAATGAGATGTATATAAAAGACTGCTCAAGGCGTTCAAGAGATGGACTAAAGCAGAGAATGCTTAGGGGATCTTCTATTGCCAGTAAACCACCCTATGGCTATAAATTTCAAAAGCAGTACAATGAAAATATCAAAACTATAGCTCTTGTACCAGCGGGAGATGAAACTACTGAAGTAGTAAAAGAGATTTATAATTTATATTTGCAAGGATGGGGCGCTGGGAGAATTGCATCTTATTTGAATAGTAAGGGGATTAAACCGCCCTCAGCAAGACTTGAAAATTTTGCTTTTTCTAAATTTGGACTTTGGAATAGCAATACAATATTGTCTATATTAAAAAATCCCAAATATGCAGGATACATGGTTCAAGGTAGGTATAAAAAAATAAGCTATAAGGTAAAAAAAGTAGTTAAGACACCTAAAGAGGAGTGGATAATAGGCGGAGAATTCCCAGGGATAATTTCTAAAGAGATTTTTGAAAAAACTCAAAGGGAGATTCAAAAAAGAGCTAATGGATATAGATATAAGTATGATAGTGTGCATATTTTCTCTGGAATACTAAAATGTAATGAATGTGGTGGCAGCATGTCCTATAGAAAAAAATATAAAGGCTATAAATGCACAAACAGTCAGCAGGGTGCCAAAAGATGTACTGCACATTCAATAAAAGAGGACTATCTTAAAGAAACTATTATTTCAGATTTGAAAAATTATGTATCTAAAATCAATAAGGGAGAAATTTATAAAAAAGCAAAGTCAAAGGTAACAAAAAAGAAAAATAAGAATTCAGAATTAGATACTATTCAAAGAGAACTGCAAAAATTAGATAAGCAATTTGAAAAACTGTATTTAGATAAGCTAGAAGATGTAATAAATGAAAGAAATTTTAAGATGGTTTTAGAGAACATTCAATCAAAGCAAGCAAGATTACTTAGAAAAAAAGAAGAATTATGCAAAGCAATACACAATGAAAAATCTGTAGATGATGAATATAAATATTATAAGGATAAGATAGATAGAATTATAAATTTTCAGGAATTTGATAGATTTATTGTGGAAAGCCTAATAGATAAGATTGTGGTTACTGAAGATAAAAATACTAGGGATAAGAGGGTACAGGTTTATTATAAGTTCAATTAAAAGGTGGAATAAGTGATCCGAGAAATGAAAATATCTTTAAGATGTTTAATTTACTAGGTATTGGAGAACGTGCAGGTTCAGGCCTCGAAAATATACAATTAGCATGGAAAGAACAACAGTGGTTAGCACCAGATTTGGAAGAATTATATGATCCAGATAGAATAGTATTGACATTAAGGACAATTTCAATGTTACCAGAACAAAGCATAATGTTACTTAAAGCAGCATTAAGGAATAAGTATAATGAATTAAAGAGAGAAGAAGTTATGGCACTAGTAGCAGCAGATCAAGAGGAATATGTTACTAATAATAGACTTCAACAACTACTGGATACACATGCAATAAATAGTCATAAAATACTATCATCATTAGTTGATAAAGGTTATTTGGAGGCTGATGGAATAGGCAGAGGAACTAAGTATTATTTAACAGAATTATTTAAAAACGTAAGCAATGGAAATATAAATGATATAGATAATGATGATTGTGATAAAAAATCAGTTGTTTTAGGAGAAGATGAAAAAAAGGTGCTAGATTATATAATAAAAAATGAATCTATAAATACTAAAAAATGTATTAGTGAGTTAGGTTTTGGTAGAACGAAGAGTAAAGAGATTTTTAATGCATTAATACAATTAGATAAAATAAAAAGAATTGGAGCAGGGTCGAAAATTAGATATGTATTAGTAGATTCAAATGTAGAAGAATAAAAACGACCGGTCGCGACCTGCAGCGACCGATGGAAATTTAATTAAAAAGACCTATATCCTGAACAAGGAGACCGCCACATGCATAGGTCTTTCAGCCGTGAAGCTTTTAAAAAAAGATCAAGATGCAACTATGATTGTTTTGCCATCAGATCATTATATAGAGGGCAATGAAGAATTTATAGATACCATAAATCAAGCAGTAGAGATAGTCCAGAGAAGAAGGGGACTTGTGACCATAGGGATAAATCCTACGAGGCCTGAAACTGGATATGGTTATATAAGAGCTGGTGAAAGAATAGTCAGCAGAATACCTTCATATAAGGTTGAGAGATTTTTGGAAAAACCAAATCTTGAAGTGGCCAAGGATTTAATATTGGATGGAAATTATATGTGGAACAGTGGAATGTTCATATGGAGGGCAGATGTATTCCTTAGAGAAATGGAGAGGTATTTACCTAAAATGTATGAAAGGCTTATGAATATATATAAGGCTTTAGATACAGAGGAAGAGGAAAAGGTTATAGCGGAAGAATATCAGTTAATAGATGGGATATCTGCAGACTTTGGAATAATGCAAAAGACTAGAAAAGCTTATGTAATAAAAAGTAATTTTATATGGGATGATATTGGCAGTTTTGAGTCCCTTAGTAGGTTTTTAGAAAATTTCCGAGGAAATAGTATATCCGGCAATGCCTACATGGAGGAAAGTGAAAATTGTGCTATATTTGGAGGGGAGAAACTTATAATTGGTTTTGGAATAAAGGATTTGGTAATAGTAGATTCAAAAGATGTGATTCTTATTATGGACAAAAATAAGGATCAGGAAATGAAACATTTAGTAAATAAAATGAAGGATGATGAGGATTTAAGTGAATATTTGTAAAAAAAATCTAAAATATCCATTGCTTATTTTTGAGGTAATTCATAATAGAGTTATAAAATAATTTAATGGTAAAGGGGATGTGACACTAAAAATAAACACTACGATATATTGTGATGGATTTAAATATGTCACAATATATCGTATGTAAATTTTTTAATGAAATAGCCCTTTAATTATTGTATACTAGCCTTCCCTTTATTATCTACTAGCTTTTCCTTTATTAGCTACAGAATCAGCGTTCAATCGTTTGGTTTCTTCCATAGTGTTTGTAAAGCTATCAGCAGGCATAGCACTACTTGTCATTGAGGTACTAGACATATTAGACATACTAGATGTAGAACTAGCCATACCTTTATTAGCAACAGATTCATCGTTTAATCTCTTGGTTTCTTCAATAGTATTTGTAAAGCTATTAGAAGGTATAGTGCTACTTGTCATTGAGTTGTTAGACATAGAACGACCTTTTCCTTTATTAGCTACAGATTGAGCATTTAATCTTTTAGTTTCTTCCATAGTATTATTATTCATAAGTAATACACCTCTCTTTTTATAAAGTTTATCCGATGACTACCTTCCGTAACACTCCCACTTCTAACAAAGTGGGAGATAACGGCAGCTACGTCCTTGGATAACGGTCTCTAACCTTTAGTTGGAGTAAAAACTCCATCTGAAGCTAAGAGCTCTGTTTATTTTTTTGTACACTTTTATTTTGTCTATTTTGCATTAGTATATTAGTATGTAATGGTGGGATTTGAGGAAATTTTTTTGCTATATGAGATTTAAAGAAAAGTTTTAACCAAGAAGTCACCACTTCAGTGTAAGCAAGTGGTGGGAAAGTTCATATTGTTTATTGTTTATTGTTTATGAAGAGGGAGTTTCTTAGTTAGTATAATAATGGTAAACTTTAAAATTATATATCCAAAATTTTTCTTTTTTCTGGTATAATTTTTATATGAGAAAATTTATTTATAGTTGTTATAGGGGGCAGTATGAATTTATGAAAAGAAAAATATTAAATGTAATCAGTATTTTATTAATAGTTTCGGGAATAGCTATTATAGGTGCTACTCTTTATTTAAGATATTCAGCGGAAAAGAAAAACAAGGACATGGTAAAACAGTTTGAGGAAATGGTGAAAGATAGTAAAAATAAAGAAACAAAGGGTAAAGAAACAGAAAAGGTGGATTCTAAGGATAAAGATAAAAAGGACACTTCTTTACCAAAGGGAACTATAGGGATTATAAATATACCTAAAATTGACTTAACTGTAGCTATAGGAGAGGGCATTAAAAAGGAACTTTTAAGGTATGCGGTGGGACACTTTTCTGAAACTGTGATGCCAGGTGAAAAAGGGAATTGTGCTCTGGCAGGACATAGTAGCTATGTGTACAATGAGTTTTTTAATGGACTGGAAGAGAACATAAAGGATGGAGACGAAATTTTAATAAAAACCATGCAAGGGGATTTTGTGTATAAAGTTTATGAAAAATTTGTAGTGGAACCTGAAAGGGTGGATGTTTTAAATCCTTCTGAAGAAAGTATTCTTACTTTAGTAACTTGTACAGAAAAGGGAAAAAGAAGGTTGATAGTAAGGGGAAAATTGCAAAAATAAATTATTGTATAAATCATTTTATAGCTATTATTTTTATTAACATAATTATATATATAAAACCCTACATAATTTTATTCACACGAATCTGTAGGGTTTATAATTTTGTGTAAATACATTTCACTCTATGAAAAAAGTAGAAATATAAAAGCTTATTTTGAATTATTATGATGAAATATTTAATAATTTGAAGTAAATTGGTTATATAAAAAAATTTCAGAAGTTTAGCGCTTAAAAATTTTTGGGGCGTGAGCCCGCTGATTTATAATGAATGATTGAGGGTTAGGTTAAAAACCATAAATTCTGATTTTTGCTGGAAATTTTAGAGAAAAAATTTGCATAATAAAAGCATCCTTTTTATAATAGTTTTTACTAGAAACCAACTTAAAAAGGATGCTGATAAAATGAGTAAAAGTTATTTAAAACAATTACTTACTTATATTAATAAGGTATACGATATAGGTGAAAAAATCAATAACTTAAAAGATAAAAGAATAAAATCTGATGTAAAAATTTCAACAATTACCTTCGTGGTGTTATTTGGATTTATGCTTCAGATAAGAAGTTTCAATAGATTAGAACATTGGCTTAAAAAAGGCAAGTTTAAAAAAGTAATACCTAAAAAAACTAAAATGCCACGCATTGATGCCGTTAGGCGCTCCTTAAGTGATTTTGATTTAGATGGATTAAAAGAAATTCATAAACATATAATAAAAACCATTGTAAAAAATAAAGTATTTAGAAATGGTACTATAGATAAATTAAAAGTAGTTGCCATA
>NZ_CABDWS010000069.1 GCF_901447495.1 Haloimpatiens lingqiaonensis | reverse complement strand
AGTATATGCATAGCCTGACATTAGATAATTTAAATTATACAATTAATATATTAAATGCTGTTTGTATGAATCATAAGTTGTCATTTGATATTAGTCTACTAGATAGATTTTTAGTTAAACTACATGAAAAAAACCATAAAGAAGTAATAAGGATAATAAGTAAAATTAATAATAACCGGAAAGCATTAGAAAAATATTTTGCAGGAGATATTTTTGAAACAATAATGGATTTTAAAGAGCAATACTCAGACAATGAGAAAGAGATAATAGCAGAATATTTACTTAATATTAGCGAAAAATTGAGTAATAATAGTCACAACTTATTAACTGAAAAACTATTAAATTATATTAATGATGATAATGAAATAATGTCATTTACTTGCGTTGAAATTTTAGATAATATTATAAATTTAAATAAAGATATTAGTGAATATGCTGCAAATATAATTGATGCTTTATCATTGGAAACAAGTAAGTGTAAAGATAGTGACAAATGTAATAAAATATTTAAGTTGATAATAAAAGTTGGGAAAGAATATAAAATTGATGATGATAATAAAGCAAAAATAATTAACAGGTTATGTGATTATTATACTAAAGAAAATGAATTCTTCATAAGAAATTATACAAATGTTGTTAATGATATTGCTGAAGAATATGGCAATATGGATAGAATAGTTCAAAGCATAATACAAGTTATAAATTCCTTAAGAACAACAAATAATAGTAGCAAATATTTAGTTAAATACCTAGATGGTATAAAAGAATACATTGATTCTGCACAAAAAAATTCTATTTTACAAACTATATTAAACTTACTTAGTAACCAAAGTCATCAAGTGAATGAGAGTATAATGAAGTTTTTATATTTGATACTAAGGCAATGTTCATTTATTATAGAACCTGATAAAGTAAGTCCATTGTCAAATATTTTGATTACGATAATAAATTCTCAACAAAGGAATCCTAACCCTGTTAATGAAGAAATCATTAAATTGACATATACTACATATAATGACTTGTTATACTTATTTAATACTAATAGTTTAATAAACCAATACTTTTCTAGTATATTAACTAAAATAGAAAGCAATCTAATATATGATTTTGCTGTAAAACAGTTTATCCAAAACTATACTATACTATCTGATAATAATATTAGGCAAAGAATTTTGTCCAATATAATTTCAAAAAATTCTAAGGAAATAGATAATAACTCACAAAAGATTATTGAAATTTTAATTTATTACGGTAACGAAATTATAAACCAACTTCTAGATACAATATTTAAATTTATCGATAAAAAGTTTAACATGTCTGATAAAATAAACAACTTATGTAAAATAATTTCTAAATTAGATTTTACTTATAAAGATGTAGAATTAAGAATACTTTTATCTATGTATTCAGTATTTGAAAAGGAAGTACAGAAAAATGTGTTCAATAATTTGCTGTTTAACGAAAGAAGTGTAAGGGAAAACACTATTAAACTCTTTATGGAGGGTAAAGTTGATAATGAATATCTATACACATTGAATACAGTATCAGAGAAGATAGATAGTGATGAAGAAAGAAGAGATTACTATTCTCTAATAGAGGATAAAATGAAAAACAGTTCATTAGAGAGTGAAATTAACAGGCTACTTCAATTATTTGTTGGTTTAAAAGATAATGATAAGTATTTAGCAGCAAATAAACTGAATGCGACTATTAATAATACTTTTATTTACTTACTTGAAGGTGGATTGGCACAAAAGAAAGCAGCACTTGACACTTTAACTTTATATTATAATCAAAAAAAGTTTCCAAGAGGAATGAGTTCTAAGTTAGCAAAGGCATTAAATAATATTATTAAAAATGATGAAGAAATAAGGCAGAAAGCGATTAGTATATCTATTAATTCTGGTCTATATAAGATGAGTGGTGCAAATATAAGTGAGTTAAAAGAAATTGTTGAGAAATATTCGAAGACAGGAACTGAAGGTTAACAATTATTACCACAAAGGGTTTTGGTAGGTTATTTAGGCTACTAAAACCTTTTTTAATAAAAATAATTAGTTTGATTTGGAGGAATGAGTTAATAAAAAATCACTCTAAAATTTTATTTGATAGGTGCTATTTATATAATACCTTTAAATTAAAAAATAAATGGAGTGATTATTTATCAGAAGTGTAACGATTTTTGGCAATTTCACTATATTGGAGACTTTTATGCTTAATGGTGTTTATCAAGTTGACAAAGGATTTGATGAGAGGCTGGATATATTCTATAGAGCAAATCTTTGTGCAGAAAATAATGAAGAAAATATTACTGATATATTTATTGATTGCTACTACTGAAATATTGCTGATTTGAAAGAAGACCTGGATAAACCAAACTTAGATTAGAATATGGTTATATCTGGTGGGAATAGTGGCGTCCGATAGACACTAGCAGATAGAATACATGATTATTCTAACGAATGCTATTTCATGATATAATATATAAAGGTTCTGAAGTTTTAGATGATTGCACTGCTTCTGTAATTTAGGATGAATTAAAGTTTATTTATATTTTATGTGGGTGGATATAATGAAAACACAAGAGTTACTGAATAAATTGGTTGAATATAGTTGCCATATTTTTGAGGATAAGTTGATGGGGGTATATTTACATGGCTCTATTGCTATGGGATGCTTTAATCCGATGAAAAGTGATTTAGATATTTTGGTTGTAGTAGAAAATGCAATTACAGACATGCAAAAGAAGATGTTTATGGATGTTGCTGTTGCTTTGAATGATAATGCACCAGCCAAAGGGATAGAGATAAGCGTAGTTAGGAGTGAGTATTGCAAAAAGTTTGTTTATCCAACACCTTTTGATTTACATTTTTCAAATATGCACCTAACTTGGTATAAGAGTAATCCTATTGAATATGTTAAAAAAATGAATGGGATTGACCGTGATTTAGCAGCCCATTTCGTTATTATTAAGAATCGGGGCATTGTTCTATATGGAAAAGAAATTAGTGATGTTTTTGGGGATATACCGTCGGAAGCATATTTAGATAGTATTAAGAACGATATTATAAATTCTGAAGACGAAGTAATAGATAATCCTACTTATATTATTTTGAATCTATGCAGGGTTTTAGCGTATATGCAAGATGGACTGGTGCTTTCTAAAAAAGAAGGTGGAGAATGGGGGATAAAAAATATTCATAGTAAATATCACGGATTAATAAAAGAAGCACTTATATGCTATACCTCAGACCAAAATATGATACTGAATCATTCAATTGCAGTGGAATACTGCAGACATATGAAAAATAAGATAGGATTATAAGAATAATAAAAAACGGTTTATTTTACAACATCCTTATTTTATGCTCCAAAGCAAACAAAAAAGAGTGATTACTAGCATAGTAATCATTGCAAAACTGAATTTGTTTCCAGTTGTTCTGGTTCATTGATAAGGAATATGAAATATCGGTCGTTTAACCGACTAGGAAACTTGAAAAGAGTATGCAGCCCTCTTTATATTATATAGAGTTCAAGAAACAGGAATTTTATAATATAGGGAGGGCTTATACTATGCATTTAAAACCAGAAGAAATTTATTCTAAGTTTAATGAGGTAAATATTAAGATTAAGATTCCCAAGGGATTGTTATTATTATTGCTACGGCAGATAAATAGGCATCTAGAAGTTTTAAGATATGAAGAGGGAGTTATAGATGACTTTGCAATCCATGAAAATATCGCCAATACAGAAATGATAATGACTAAAGTACTTATTTTAATGGCTGAACCGTACAATAGGAAGGAAATTTTACTTGAACTAAATATAGCAGAATTTTTAGTTTTTAGGGAGTGTGTACACTTAAATTTACAATTAATGGGCATATACAATAAGAAATATGAGGACCTTGTATGGCAAATAAAAAGTATATATTCTATGATTAGTAAAGAGGATATAAAGGAATATAGGGATTACATTAATAACTATCAAGAAAATAGGACTGCTTTGAATTGATATTGGTTTGGAATGTTGGCGATTTGTTCGCCAATATTTTTTTATAAGTTAGAATTAATACAATTGTAATATAATCTTAATATTATTCTGCTTTTTTTGCAGTTCTAGAAAAATTTTGTGTTATGCTAAAAATAAATAAAGGGAAAAGTGAGGTATATACGAAATGGAAAATAATATAGTGAGCCTAGACAATTTTAGATTAAAAAAGATTGAACAAAATCATAAATCTACCCGTGGTTTTCATCTTAAAGAAAGAAAAAAGAAATTATATCTTACTGAAAAAGAAGTAGAGATTTTATTAGATTTCCTCGATGAAGATATAGGCTATGCAAACGAAGAAGAGGAAATGTTTATAAAACAGAATGAATGGAAGATAGTGGAGAATTGCAGAAAAGATAGACAGGATTGTGAAAGAATTAAAAAAATAATAAAGGATAATATAGAAACCTACGAAGATTATGTTATGTTAGAACGTGATGACATAAGTTTTCTTGATTTAGAAATACACATACGTAATTCTAGCACAGATAAGGAAGAAGAAGAAAGAAATTTTAAAAAATATGAAACAATAATGAAAAAATTCGATGAAAAATTAATAGATAAAAGACCCATTATATGAATTCATAGGGGTAAAGGAGCAAAGAGTTTAGGATTATACCAGAAATTGCAATATGAAAAAACTACACTCTCTGCTAAATAAGAAAAGGCATTAGGGGATTATGTCCTGCTAATGCCTTTCTTATTACTTTAATCATCTTTTTCATATAAGTTTTGTATTTTACTTGTGAATGACAGTAATGTAATATATGAAAAACCTATGAATAAGCCTATAACAAAGCGTATAACAATGTTTTGAATGGTTACAACAAAAGGTATTAAGAATATGTTTGCTAGTATAAGCAATCTTATAGTTCTAAAAATACTTCCTTTCATGATACTTAAATGCCTCCTTATGCAAGTAATACATAGAATTTTACTTGGCCACTATACCTTATTTCAAATTGAAATTTAACGTTTAAAATAAAGTTGTTGTATGATAAAATTAAAGTACACAGAACGAATGGATTAAAATGCCATTGACACAGACATCTTAAAGATGCCTTAAGGTCAGTGGCATTTTTTTATTTGCAATTTTAAAGTATTGGAGGTAATTCAATGGCTAAAAGAAACAATGATTGGGATTCAAATAAATTAAATAGATGGATAAAGGAAGGCAGGGGTCAGGGAGAAGGGAAGGAATATAAGCCTTGGTTAACTGTGCAGGATTTCCCCAGTATGGGCAGGGTAACAAGAGTTTTTGGGTGGACAACTCAAAGAATACATCATTTTTTTTCAGATACGCAATTAAAGTATTTTTATTTACTAGATTGGGAAGAAAGAGTCATTGATATTCGAGAGCATTATCCCCTTATAGATTTAGAAGTAGTGTTAAAAGATACATCGGATTTAAGACTTGGTAAGTTTATAGACAGGAAAACCAAGGAGCCTTATATACTAACCACTACATTTTTGATTACGCTATTGAACTTTGATGGAAAAAAGAGTTTTGCTGCCAGAAGTATTAAATATGCATCAGAATTAGAGAAAAAGAGTACAATCGAGAAACTGGAAATTGAAAGGAGGTACTGGAAAGCAAGAGGTATAGATTGGGGAATCGTAACAAATAAGGACATTAATGATGTCAGGGCAAGAAATATAGAATGGGTTCATTCAGCGATGAATTCTGATGACTGCAACGGTCTTTCTAAGGCTGAGTTTGATGACTTGTTTGACGGTATTTTATACAGATTTATTGATAATAAGCAGAGCATAAAGAACATTATAGCAGGATTTGAAAAAGACTATTCACTAGATGTCGGAATGGGATTACTATTATTTAAACGTTTAGTTGCAGAGAAAAGAATAGTTCTAGATATGGATAAGCCTATCAATCTTAGTCAAACAGGGAAATCAGTTTACATACCTGAAATAAGTGACAAAGGGGGAAATAATGATGTTAAGGTATACGGTTAATTCTTTAATAGAATGGAAAGACGGGACTGAAAGTACTAGCATTGAGAGACTTCTATGGATGGATGATGAAATAGCCTACACAATAGATGTAAATAAAAATAAAGTCCCTTATATTCGCAAATTAGAGGATATAGAAGATGCGTTGGCTGGGGGGAAGGCAGAAATAAAAGATGATGACGAATTTATAGTTGTGTTAAAAGAAGAAGATATACCTGAAAAACATAAGGAAATTAGGGATAGGGCGTGGGAAGTAATTAGGGATATGGTAGATAAGGAGCCAGATATTTTTCAATCCACTTTTAGAGGGAAGTTAATTAAAAGAGCCTCCGAAACCTGTGGATTAAGTGAATCATGGATTCTGGAATATTTAAAAAGGTACTGGAAAAGGGGAAAAACTTGCAACGCTTTATTACCAGATTACCGAAACTGTGGAGCAAAGGGTAAAGAGAGAAAGGCTGGAAATGTGAAAAGAGGAAGACCTAGAACTAATCAGTCTATTATAGGAGAAGGGGTAAATGTTACTGAGGATATAAAAAGAATCTTTCGTATTGCTGTAAATAAATACTACTATACCACAGCAAAAAATTCTTTAACATTGACTTATGAACTCATGAGAAAAGAATATTTTTCGGATGGTTTTAAAGAAGAAAATGGAGTTAAGATACCAATTATAAAGCCTCAGGCGGAAATTCCATCCTTTGGGCAGTTTAGGTATTGGTTTGAGAAGGAGCGAAATATAAAAAAAGAGATAACTAGCAGATACAGCAATAAAAAGTATCAAAAACAGTATAGACCTATAATAGGCAGTTCTTTAGATGGAGTATTTCAACCTGGGCAATTTGAAATAGACTGTCAAGTAGGTGATGTTTATTTAGTATCACGGTTCAACAGAAACTGGGTTATAGGTAGGCCTGCCATTTATGCAGTAATTGACAAGTTCAGTAGACTAATATGTGGTCTATATATTGGATTAGAAACAGGTTCTTATGCAGGAGCCATGATGGCGCTTTTAAACGCAACCATGAATAAAGTAGAGTTTTGTAAGCAGTATGGTATTGAAATAGAGGAGAAGGATTGGCCAGTACATCATCTTCCAGAGACTATTATTGCAGACAGGGGAGAATTAGAAGGAGGAAATATTGATAACCTTATTAATACTCTAAATGTGAAAGTTCAAAATACTCCACCTTATAGAGCAGACCTAAAATCAGCAGTTGAAAGGTTCTTTGGACTTACAAATGAGCGAGTAAAGCCATTTGTGCCAGGTGTTGTGGATTTAGATGGAAGGGAACGAGGGGATAAAGACTATAGGATAAAAGCAAAACTGGATTTATTTCAATTTACTCAGATAATGATAAAATGCATTTTATACCACAATAATCATTATCATTTGGATTACTATAAGCGTGATGAAGATATGGTTGAAGATAATGTTTCCTGTATTCCAATAGAACTTTGGAACTGGGGTATTGCAAATCGAGGTGGGACACTTAGAACAGTTCCAGAGGATGCTGCAAAACTAGCACTGATGCCTTCTGATACAGCCACTATGACTGCAAAAGGGATTAGGTATAAAGATATGTATTATGCAGCAAAGTCTATGCTAAAAAACGGAATGTTTGCTGATGCACGAACCAAGGGAACACGGAAAATTAAAATAAGTTATGACCCACGTAATATGGATTACATCTATGTCTATAATGATAACCCTAATGAATACGAGAAATGTTTTTTGGTAGATGCTAACAGCAGATATAAAGATAAGGCATTCGAAGAAATAGAATACTTATTAGTAGTAGAAAAAATGCAGCAGGAAAAGAGCAAAGATAATGTAGCACAAGCCAAGACTCAATTAATTGCTGAAATAGAAGACATAGTTCAGCAAGCAGAAGAAGATTATGAAAGAGAGACAAGCACAGTAGAAAGTGATAGACAAAGAGTAAAGAACATTAGGGGGAATAGGAAGGCTGAAAAGTCCGTAAGAAGGATAGAAGAGGCTTTTGATTTAGGCAATGATAATCAATATTTTAAAGCCAACAAAGAAGAAAAAGAAACCGAAGAGATGGATACCCTGCAATTGCTGTTTCAAAAACAGAAAGAGGTGATGATGGATGAAGAAAGTGATGATACCGAATGGTAGTATAGCAGTAGAGGCAGAGTATACAGAGCAGATAATTCCAGATTATAAAGGCAATCCATTCATTGAATCTCTTCCTAATCTCCTTTCCGCCCAAGAGGCAATTGAAAGATTGACTTTTTATCCCGAATTTAATAAAAGTGAAAGATTACTGGACAGTCACTATCGTATTCATATGGTAGACAGATTATTTCAGGTTTTTCAGCCCCTCCCTATGAGCATAGAACTTGAAAGAAAGATTTCTCGTGCAATAAGGCAAGGATACCTTTCCCGGAATCCATTTAGCAGCAAACTGGCTCAAGGGTTTTACAGAGAGTATCATGAGAATATTAGTAACCTAATAAATAATAAAGATTTTTATTCAACGTCACTAGGATTTTCTTTGATAGGAATATCAGGTTTGGGAAAGACTTCTTCTCTTAATAGGGTACTAACTTTATATCCTCAGATAATTGTGCATTCTGAATATCAAGAAATTCCTTTTTCGATGTACCAAGTAGTATATTTGAAATTGGAATGCCCCCATGACGGCTCAATTAAGGGACTCCTATACGAGTTTTTCGCTGAAATAGACAGGCTTCTTGGAACCAATTATCATGAAAAAGTAATGAGGACAAGACCAACTGTTGATGTGATGATGACCGTCATGAATCAGGTGGTAAGAAATTGTGCTCTAGGCATTTTAGTTATTGATGAGATACAACATTTAAGTATGGCCAAATCTGGTGGAAGTGAAAAGATGTTAAGTTTCTTTGTAAACCTCGTGAATAATGTAGGGGTACCAGTTATTTTAGTGGGAACCCCAAAAGCAATCAAAGTCCTTCAGGGAGACTTCAGACAGGCACGCAGAGGGTCAGGCCTCGGTGGCGATATGGTATGCGATAGGATTCAAAGAGATGGGGTGTGGGACTTATTAGTAGATTCTATATGGCACTACCAGTGGATGAGGAAAGAAACGCTCCTTACCCCTGAAATAAGTAATGTATTATATGAAGAAACCCAGGGGATACCTGATTTATTAAAAAAGGTTTATGCTATTGCTCAAGCCCATGCTATATCGACAGGAAAGGAAGAGATAACTCCACAAATTATTAAAAAGGTAGCAAAAGAGAATTTAAAACTAATTCAGCCAATGATTACTGCATTAAAGACGAATAATCTAAGAGAAATTATTAAATACGAGGATATCTATATGGCGGATATTGATTATACAGATTATTTAACTCGGACGAGAGAATCTATTAACCTGGACTTGCGGGCTAAGGAGATAAAGAAAGAACAAAAGAAACTAAGGCAAGAGGGCTCTATAGGGGTAAAAAAAGAGGCTCTGATAAAACTTGTTGAGTTAGGCGTAGATATTAAAAATGCACAAAAAATAGTTGATACTATGTTTTCTAAAAATCAAGACTTAGGTGCAGATGATATGGTAAAAGGTGTGATAGAACAACTTAAGGATGAAGAAGTAGGGGGGATAGGGAAAAAAGGAACAGGTAAAATGGAAGAAAGAGAATCAGGGCGAAATGCTGTACACTCATCTGATATTCGAACCGTTATTGAACAAGGCAAAAAGGATAATAAAAGTGCTTATGAGGCTATAAAAGAATCAGGATATATTGTAAGTTTTAAAGATGATATTTTTGCCAAGGGGGTGATATAGTGAACTTTTTTCCTACACCTTATCCAGGCGAAATATTATATAGTACGCTGGCACGATACTGTATGCGAAGTGGAAATATAAAAGAAATCCATAATTTTGAAGACTTATTCGGAACAAGGAATTGTATAGCAGTTATGGAACTGTCTACACAATTAGATGCACTAATTGAAAATATGCCTGTCGGTACAAAATATACAGCAGAATATTTTATTTATAAGCATACCTTATTTCCTTTTCTTGCAGCATTTATCCCAAAAGAACGGGCTGAAAAGATAATTGGAACTATGAGAAATGGTGAAGGGGCAGTTTCCTACATGAGGATAGGTCTAATATCAAATTCTATCAATTTAAATAAATACTTTCGATTTTGTCCTGAGTGTTTTAAAGAGGACATAGAAAGATTTGGAGAGCCATATTGGCACAGAAGTCATCAGGTTACAGGGGTATTTGTATGTTTAAAACATAAGATACCCCTTTGTGATAGCACAGAACTCATAAGGGCAGGTAACAGACAGAGGTTTATTAGCGCATCTTGTAAGAACTGTATTGTAGAAAAAGAAATAAGTTATTCAAATGATTTGATGAAGAAGATGCTTTGGATGGCAGGAGATGTAGAAATACTTCTAAATAATCAATTTGGATTTAAGAAGACTGAGTGGTTTAGAAATCAGTTTCGAGTTAAGTTGATTGAAAAAGGCTATGCTAGGATGAACAATTATATTCACCAAAAGAAGTTAAAACAAGACTTTGTGGATTTTTATGGTCATGAATACTTGGTACTTGTTCAATCCCCTGTATCAGTTAATAGCGGAGGTTGGCTACCTGATATGGTTAGAAATAATGATAGGACAACCTATTCAATAAGGTATCTATTATTAGCGAGGTTTCTCGGAATTCCAGTGGCTGATTTATTTAATACAAAACTTGGCTCTAATAATGAAGATGAAAACAATATTGATGCTTATCAGGAACTGTGGGACCAGAGGTTGATAGAACTTACCCAGTCAGGACTATCAATCCGAGAAATATCAGATATATTAAAGTCATCTACAAAGACAATCAGAAAGGCTATTGATAGACTTGAAATAGAAGAATTCTGGAAGTTTAATGGTGGTGGGAAATATCTTCACAGCAAGTTTACTGATACAGAAGAATTCAGAATGAAAAGAGAAAGGTTAAGGGGAAAGTGGCTTGAAATCCATGCTCAATATCCTGATAAAAGCAGTAGCCAAATTCGTAAAAATAACGATGGAGTTTATGCATGGCTAAAAAGATATGATAGTGAATGGATGGAAGAAAACTATCGCAGAATAAAAACAGTAGTTAACACTGTTGATTGGGATAAAAGAGATGCTGAATTGCTTCCTAAAGTTAAGGAAGTGATAAAAGAAATGAAGGAGGGCAAGCCTGAAAGGATAACATGGTCAACTATAGGAGGCAAGTTAGGGATTAGCGGTTGGCTCTCTAAAAGGAAGGAGAAACTTCCATTGACAAAGGCATATATAGACTCAGAATTAGAAAGTCTAGAAGAATTCCATATAAGAAAAATAAAATGGGGCATTGAAGAATTAGAAAGGCAGGGAAAAGAAATAACATTATGGAATCTAATTGAAACAGCAGGAGTAAGGCCTAGATATATAAAAACAATTTCTAGAGAGGTTAATAAAATATTGAAAGATGAAGGATTCAATATTACTATTTTAAATAAATATCTATAATTGTATAGGGTTTAATAGATGAATAAAACCCTATATCTAAGTAGGGTTTTTAAATATGTTCGTTTACCAGACAAATAAACCAAAAAAATTTTTATGGGTTATTAAAGTTTTTATTTAAAATAAAGTCTAAACATTATTAATATATATTTGTCAAATAATGAAAAGTTTGACCGTAGAACTTGTGAAATAATGTTATAATATTTATGAAAGGGGGACATATATATTGGATAATCAGCAAATTGAAATTATTAAGAAGACATTAGAGGAACAGGAGGTGAAAAATGTTGCTATTTTCGTAGATTATGATAATATTTACTATGGTCTTAAAGATTATGCACTAGATTTAAATGATAATAACTTCTGCGTTTTTAATTTAATGAATATAATATATACTAAGAATAAAATACGTACTATGCGTGCATATGCAGATTTTGACCAAGTAAATGATATAAAATTAAAAGTTTTGCAAGAAAAGAGAGTTCAGATAAGAAATGTTTATGGAAATGGTAAAGAAGAACAGTACCGAAAAAATGCTTCAGATATAGAATTATCAATTGACGCTATAGAAACTTATTACAAAAATCGAGAAATAGATACATTCGTATTTATAACGGCAGATAGTGATATGATACCAATTATGAGCAGAATGATTTATAAAGGGAAAAAGGTTCATTTATATTATATAGATGAAAATACTTCACAATATCAGAATATTACTAATTATTCGCACTTAAATCTAGATATTTTAAAAATACTTGAGATACCTTTAGAAAGAAAGAAACCAGAATACTGGGTTAATGATGTAATTAATTTAATTGATGAGTGGTATAAGAATCCTAACAATAGTAATAAAATGTTAGGTGGTAAATGGTTAAATGATGAATTGCAAAAAAATTTACATATGTCGCAACATTTAGCATCCATTACCATACAATATATGGAGGAGAATGATAAAGTTCAAAAAACAAAGAAAAGAAAATTGGAAGGATATGTAATAAAAACTTCCTAGGGTAATAAAAAAGAAGTATAAGTTTTTCAAGAAAATCATATAATAATTACTAAGAAGTATAAAAAAGTTTATAAAAAGTTTAAAAAAGTTCTTGATTTAATAATTTTAATTTTATATAATGAACTTACAAATAATATTTCAAATTTTTTAGTTTCAAAGTTATTTAAATACGATTATTTTAATTGCGAGTTATTTAATTACGAAATTTTTTAATTTAGAATAAAGGGTTTATTTGTTGAAACAAATAAACCCTTTATTCTTTGTATACTAGATTGTAAGATTAGTTAGCAGTTGAAGTTACAAGGTAACAAAAGTTATGTACGAATAACGATTCATAAAATGGGAAAATAATTGAATCCTTCTATCTATGTCTCCATCAAATAAAGTCCTATCATTATGCAAATTCATTTTAAAATGCAAATAAAGTTGTTGTATAAAACCATAGGGAAAAGGTATAAGGAATGCCTAGAAACTATGGTTTTTTATTAGAATTTTTATTAGAAGAGAAAAAGGATGCAAGGCTCAAGGGTAGTAAGGTAAATGGATTGGAAGATTGAATGGAAAAGAAAATGGAAGAATAAATGGACAAAATATCCCCTTATCCCTTGTTCCTAAATCCTATTATTTCCTCAATCCTAATAGAACTTTATTTTCATTTTTTGCCCTAATTTTTAAGAAATATAAGTACTTTATAAGGTCAGGTTCAAGGATTAAGGAATTAAATGGATAATTGGAAGAGAATAACAAGCCAGTGTTTTCAAGGGTTTGAGGGGTGCTGGTGAGAGAACTTTATTTGAAAAAGGTGAGGAGTTTGTTTGATGAACACAAAAAGAAATATAAAAAGAAATATAAAAAGAAATATAAAAAGAAATGTCTAAATCAAATAAACTTCTTCCATTTTTTAAATGCCTGAAGTGAAGCAAATAAAGTAGTGTTAGAAAACCATAGGGAAAAGGTATAAGGAATGCCTTGGAACTATGGTTTTTTTATTAGATTTTTTATTAGAAAAGAAAATGGATACAAGGCCAAAGTTCAGATAAATCAATGAATTGAGAGATTGATTAGAAAAGAAAATGGATATGAGAAATGGATAAAAAACACTCATTTATCTTCATTCCAGAACATCATTTTACAAGTACTTTATTTTCGGTTTTTGAGGTAAAAATCAGAAAATGTAAGGACTTTAGTGAGACAGGTTTAAGGGGAATGGAAATTAATAGGAAAATGGAAGAGAATAACAAATAAGTGTTTCCAAGGGGTTGAGGGAAATGTATGTGACTACTTTATTTAATTAAAACAATTTGTTTATTTTGTGAATACAAGAAATATAAAAGATTATATAAAACTCTAAGCTAAAATTTTAGTTTAGGGTTTTTTTCTTGCGCATCGTAGTGTTTTATTTACAAGGAATATTAATGCTAAAATAACAAGGAAGGTAATTGAGAACTATCCACAATTACTTCATTGAAGTGGAAGCTTCTTGGTTAATATACCCAACGGTACAAGCTTACCCAAGCTAACTCTGCTCTTTCAGTTAAAAGAATTTATTTAAAAGAATTTATTTTAATCATACTTTGGTTATAAACTTCTCATTTATTGTCAATAATTTAAATAGACATTAAATGAGAAGTTTTTTATAGCTACAATTTTACTTAAAAGTGAAGTTATCAAAAGTTATATTTTGAAGCACTACAATAATTCAGCCCGTAAAGCATCGTATTTCTTTGACTGTGGTAAGTTCATATAAGAAAAAAACATTTTACATAAGAATACAAGGTAATATTGTAAATAGTGAATTAATATGGCTTATAGAAGATGGATAATTTTGCACGAAAATATTAAATTACCGGAGAGGAGTTTTTCATGAAGGATAAAAGTTTTGAAGAAAATATGTTTAGTAGAATTAAATATACTGAGGAGCAGAAGGTAATAATAAGGGCTTTAGAAATTGCCATAAAAGAATTGGAATATGCCAGAGAGCTTTTTGAAACAGCAGACAATCCCAATTTAATTGATTATGCTATATACAGAGAGGCCGCAGCAAATGCTAAATATGCATATCTTTTAAATCAAGCTAAATCTAAAAATATAAGGATAAATTCTTATATAATACAAGGAAATGATAGAGTGGTATAAATCAGTAACTTAACTTTTGTATATAAATTTTAATTTCTATGTTAGATGAATAAATGATCTTAATTTAAAATAGCTTTATTTTTCATTTTAGATTTTATTTTATAACTGAAAATGTTGAATTAATTAAATATTAAAGTAATATATTAATAAAATGATGTATAATAATTATTATAAGATGTGTTAAAAAAGTGCTTCATAGAAAAGCGGAAGGAAAACACATTTGCTTGTCTGGCGGAGTAATTGCCACTTCCCGATAGGCAATTACTTAACTTATCACTTATTAGGGGGGATAGCTATGGAATACATAGGATATTTTTTGATAGGTATAGTTCTAATGATTTTATTGGTAAAGTTATTAGCATGGCCGCTAAAAATATTATTAAAGTTGATAATTAATGGTGTCTTGGGGGCAGTGTTATTAATTTTAGTAAATTTAGTAGGTGGAGCTTTTGGACTAACTATAGGAGTAAATGCAATTACTGCATTAATAGCAGGCTTTTTTGGAGTTCCGGGAGTTATATTTTTAATAATCTTTCAAAATCTATTGTAATTTAGTTTACTCAGAAGAAGTCCATGCCATTGAAGAAAATGAGCAGTGAGCAGAGATAATGTGTTTATAAGAAGCCCTGTACCCTTGTGGTAGGGGAGATTCACAAAACCTAATATATTTAAAAAAGAAGTCTCCCATCATTTAAAGGTGGGAGATAAATTTTTACAAACAAGTTTAATATATAAAAAACTTTTCCTAGTGTATCAGTATATAAAATCATAAGAAAAAGTGATAAAAGCAAAGATAATAGAGGATAATATAATTAAATGGAGGAATATCCGATAAAAGCACGAGTATATACGTGATATTATAAAACACGTCGCTGAAACGCGGCGAAACAGTTCAACAGAAAACAAACTTTAAAAATAACTTATAAGTTTAAAACAAACTAAAAAGTTAAGAAAAAAGTTTAAAAAAATGTTGACAAGAAAAAAGTTAAATGATATAATGATTAAGTCGCTTGAAGCGGCAAACAAATTGGTCTTTGAAAATTAAACAGAGATGATGATGATAAATCATAAAGTCAGTGAATTTGAGTTTGAGATTGAACTTTAAATTGAGAGTTTGATCCTGGCTCAGGACGAACGCTGGCGGCGTGCCTAACACATGCAAGTCGAGCGATGAAGTTCCCTTCGGGGAATGGATTAGCGGCGGACGGGTGAGTAACACGTGGGCAACCTGCCTCAAAGAGGGGAATAGCCTCCCGAAAGGGAGATTAATACCGCATAAAGTTGCGGAATCGCATGATTCTGTAACCAAAGGAGCAATCCGCTTTGAGATGGGCCCGCGGCGCATTAGCTAGTTGGTAAGGTAATGGCTTACCAAGGCGACGATGCGTAGCCGACCTGAGAGGGTGATCGGCCACATTGGAACTGAGATA
>NZ_CABDWS010000068.1 GCF_901447495.1 Haloimpatiens lingqiaonensis | reverse complement strand
CATACTGACAACCTCCCGTGTGATTAATTGAGTAATAACTTTTATATATCACGGAAACCGTCGGTGTGCCATATTTATTTTTTGGTAGCATTACCAATTTGACTTTTTATTTTGCAGAACTAAAGTTTTTATTAAAATTGCCTATTATATTATTATGTATCTTAAAATATAATCTCTTCTCCTTTAAATACTGGTCCATCGCTACAAACTCTTTTATATCCATCTCCAGTTTCACAGGTACAACCAAGACATGCTCCTATTCCACAAGCCATTTTATTTTCCATAGATACATAAACCGGCACATTCTTCTCTTTACACATTTTTACGACCTTTTCCATCATTACTTTTGGCCCACAGCAATATACAATTTCATACTTCTCTGGCCTAAAAATATCTGTAATATAGGAGTTATACACAACTTCTATATTACTTTTCTGTGTACAACTTTGTAATTTATTACCATTTCTTTCTTTTTCCATGGATATGTATAAGTTATTAACATTTTTTTCCACATTATCCACAGCATATGACTCATTGTAGAATCCTGCATAAAAGTCTATACATGCATTTTTTAGTCGTCTTGACAAAAACATCAACGGAGCTATTCCGATTCCACCTGACACCATAGCTACTTTTTTGCTACTATCCTTTAAATTAAAACTATTTCCTAAAGGTCCTAAAACTTGAATTTCATCGCCTTCCTTAAGTTTGCATAAAAGTTTTGTACCCTCACCCACTACTTTATATAAGAATTGGATTCTTCCATCTTCAACCTCATATATACTAATAGGCCTTGGAAGAAGAGGTTCCTTGTATGGAACCTTCAACATGTAAAATTGACCAGGATTTCCTTCAAAATTTCCTTCAATGCTTATCTTATATATATCTTCACATACTTTTTCATTTTTTAATACTTTTTTTATGGAACAAATCATTATATTTTATCCTCCAAAATTATATAATCAATATTCCTTGCTTATTAAATATTTTTACAGGCCTCTTCCAATGCTTTTCTCATATTTAATGTTTCTTCTCCTGCCCATCTATCAAAATCCTTTTGTCCATTTTCCTTCTTTTTATATGCCAGAAGTATACCTCTAGAGGAATTTACTACCCCACCGTTGCCCTTATTCATATATGCAGCTACATCCTTGGCTCCTCCACCTTGAGCACCATATCCAGGTATCAAGAAAAATGTTTTATTTAGATCTGTTCTAATTTTTTCCGCTTCCTCACCATGAGTACATCCTACCACTGCTCCAATGCTGCTGTATTGGCAGTTTCCCAAGTATTTTTCCCCTATATTCTGTATTTTTTCACCTACTACGTTATACACTTTTCTATCACTTTTTGTTGTTATATATTGTATATCCTTTGCTCCCTCATTTGATGTTCTTAATAATAAGAATACTCCCTTTTCCTTTTTATCTACATATTCTAAATAAGGCTCTACACTATCCATTCCCATATATGGACTTAATGTTATAAAGTCACTTTCAAAGTCCCCTTCAAAATGGGCTTTAGCATACATTTGTGCAGTTTTAGCTATATCTCCTCTTTTAATATCAGCTATGGATATTGCCTTATTTTCTTTTATATACTCTAAAGTTCTCTTGTAGGCCCTAAGCCCTAAAAGTCCTAAAGCTTCATAATATGCTATTTGCACTTTAAAACACGCTGCATTTTCAATAGTAGCATCTATTATTCTTTTATTAAAATTAACTATCCCATCTTCTAGTGAATTATATTTTTTTAAAAATTCCCCTGGTACATATTCAACTGCTGTGTCCAATCCTACACATACAGGACCTTTCTCTTTTACGCTTTGGTACAATCTATCTATAATCAATTTTTTTACCTCCAAAAGTTTATTTTATAAACAGAGCTCTTAGCTTCAGATGGAGTTTTTACTCCAACTGAAGGTTAGAGATCGTTATCCAGGGACGTAGCTGCCGTTATCTCCCACTTTGTTAGAAGGGGGAGTGTTACGGCAGGTAGTCATCGGATAAAAAAATTCAAATTATATGTTTATTTTAAAACCGTCCCTAAATCTTAATATACTTTAACTCTATATACATTTTTAATCTTCTCTACTATATACAATCTTTCCCTCTTTAATTGTATTAATTATTTCACCAAAAACTTCTTTGCCCTGGAAGGGTGAATTTTTTCCCTTTGATTTAAAATTTCTACAATCCACAGTGTATTTCTTATTTAGATCTATTAAAACTAAATCCCCTTTATATCCTATTTTAACTTCTCCCTTATTTACACCCATTATTTTTGCTGGATTTTTACTCATAATTTCCACTAATTTATTTAAACTTAAGCCCTTTTCCTTTACTAGCTTTGTATAGCATACTGAAAAAGCTGTCTCTATTCCAGATATTCCATTGGCTCCCTTTTCTTTATCTTCTTTAGAATGTGGTGCATGGTCTGTTCCTATGGCATCCACATAGTTATTTTTTATAGCCTCTATTAAAAAATCTATATCTTCTTTTTCTCTTAAAGGTGGATTTACCTTATAATCTTCCTTTTTGGTAAGAGCTATATGATGTGGCGTTACATCACAAGTTACTTCTAACCCACTTTTTTTTGCCTCTATAATGTCCTTTAGCGCTTCTTTAGTGCTCACATGAGTAACATGAAGTTTTACACCAGTAACCTTGGCTAAGGTTAAATCCCTCCAGGTCATTAAATTTTCTGCAAGTCTCGTATCACAATCTTTTATATCTTCATTTTCTTCATGGGCAATTATAGTTAATCCTTTTTCTTTAGCTTTTACCATAGCATTTAGCATTGTGTTACTATCTTGAACTCCCCTGCCATCATCGGATATAAATTTTACAGATTTATCTATGGCCTCTAAATGCTTAAAGCTTTCTCCCCTAAGTCCTTCTGTTATAGAAACTACTTGGTTTATATCTACCAATCCTATTTTATTTCCTTTACCAACAACATAATTAACCATATCCATACTACTACATACTGGATTTGTATTTGCCATTAAATTTACTGTAGTATATCCGCCCTTCACTGCTGCAGAAGATCCCGTGAATATATCTTCTTTGTAAGTGTATCCTGGGTCTCTAAAATGAGCATGCAAATCAACAAAAGCTGGTGTTAATGTGTTTCCCTTTGCATCTAAAACCTGGCACTGTTTATGTAAATCTATACCTATCTCGTTTATTACTCCATCTTTTATATAAACATCACCCTGAAAGTTTTGTGATGAATCCACTACCTTGGCATTTTTTATAAGAAGCTCCATATAAAAACCCCCTTTAATTTATTCCCCAGTCCCCAATCCATAATCTCCAATTTTTATTTCAATTTGAAGATTAACCATTGGTTACTGGGGATATTATTTTATTCTCTTTCTAAATTATGTGCCTCATCACAGTACTTACATCTGTATTGGCCTTTTTCTCTATCTACTAGGTAGAACACGTGTGGTATATATTTTTCTATTGAAGTTATGCATCTTGGATTTTTACACTTTATTAAATCCTCTACTCTATCTGGCAATTTCAATGCTATTTTTTCTTTTATTTGCTCATTTTCTATTATATTTACAGTAGCATTAGGATCCATTATTCCTATCATGGTAAGATCCATATTAGTTACATTATCTATCTTAATAATATCTTTTTTACCCATTTTTTCACTACAAGCATTCATTATTAACGCTACAGAGCCATCTATTTTATCAAGACCAAGAAAGTTAAATATCTTCATTCCCATTCCTGCTTTAATATGGTCAATTACAATTCCTTTTTTAACGCTATCTACTTTTAACATTATTTGTCCACCCCCAAAAGTTTTGTTATTAAAGCCATTCTAACGTACATTCCATACTTTGCTTGTTTAAAATAACATGCTCTAGGGTCACTGTCCACCTCATATGCTATTTCATTTACCCTAGGTAGTGGGTGCAATACTATCATATCTTTTTTAGCATTAGACATTTTTTCATTATCTAATATATAGCTGTCTTTAAGTCTTATATAATCTGCTTCGTTGAAAAATCTTTCCTTTTGAACTCTTGTCATATATAGTATGTCTAATTTCCCTATGACATCCTCTAGTTTCTCAACTTCTACAAATTCTATATTGTTTTTTTCTAATATTTCTGTTCTTATGTAATCTGGAATTCTTAATTCATTTGGAGATATCAATACGAATTTGTTATTTTTGTATCTAGACATGGCCTTTATTAGTGAGTGTACTGTTCTACCGAACTTTAAATCTCCACAAAGACCTATTGTTAAATTAGATAGGTTTCCTTTTATACACCTTATGGTTAGTAGATCTGTTAATGTTTGAGTTGGATGTTGATGTCCTCCATCTCCGGCATTTATTATAGGTACATCTGCTCCCATAGCACCTACTACTGGCGCTCCCTCTTTAGGATGTCTCATAGCTATTACATCTGCATAACAGCTTACAGTTTTTACAGTATCCATTACGCTTTCCCCTTTAGCTGTAGAGCTAGAACCAGCCTCTGAAAATCCTAAAACACTTCCTCCAAGTCTAAGCATAGCTGCTTCAAAACTTAATCTTGTTCTTGTACTTGGTTCAAAGAAAAGAGTACCTAATAATTTCCCATCGCATATGTGCATATAATCTTTTGGATTTGCGATTATATCCTCTGCTCTTTCAAAAATTTCATCTAATTCCTCTGTAGTAAAATCCATTGGGTCAATTAAATTTCTTCCTTTTAACATATATACTTCCTCCTTTTTAGTCTCTCTGGACTAGTCTTAAAGGTATTAAAAATGCCTTCCCTAATGGGAAGGCATAGAATACGCAAAGTTAGTTAATTTTACCTATAGCTACAAACAGTACACATACTTATCTCGTAAGCATATTTGTACCCTTTTTCCTTCCCAATCTCTCTGGATTGTTCTTAAAGGCTATATTATTTTTTCTTTCTGTATTCTACCACAGTAACTATATAAAAATCAAGTATATTTTATAAAATTAAATAAATATTATTTAAAAATCTAAATTAATTTTCATTATAGGTTTATACTAAAAAACTCTGCTATATTATTAGAATGGCTTATAATAGTATATTTGTTTTGAGCTATATCCTAATGCTTTAAACTTAGAGCTCAAATATTCAATTTTATCAAAATTAATTTTTATGCAATTTAATATTCCAGGCATTGAATTTAACTTAGCTTCATCTATATCCTTTAGTTTTAGTACTTCCTTATATTCTTCCGTATCTAATTCTAATATTTCAGCTTTTCCTCTTATTTGCATACCTTCCCAATCACTATCATTGTTTAATTCTTCATATATACTTATACTAACCCTATTATTTAATATTATGTTTGCAAATTTTTTACCACCCTCTGATAATATATATATGCATCCATCCTTATATATATATTCCATGGGAGTACATCTAATCCAATTATTATATCCAGTAGCCAAATCACAAATTTTATGAGAATTTATAAAATAATCTATTCTTTTCTTCAAATCTTCCTTTGGCATACTCTTCAAAAAGCTTTCTCTTATTCTCTTAAGTTCTAAGGAAAATTGAACTATTTCTTCTATACATTTATCACATTTTATAGTTTTACAATGTACTACTGCAATACCCAATATGGATTGAAGTTTCTTTAATGCCTTTATTCCTTGATCCTTTTCAGCTCCTGTACATATTAATCCTATTTCCTTATTAATAAGCCATGTTGCATTTTCCATTACAAATTTTAAAATCTTATCATCTAATTTTTCTCCAGATACTGGAGCTGCAATTACAAATAAATCGTAATTCTTGTAATCTTCTTTAAATCCTTCTGTAGTACAATATTTTGCAGGTCCAAGCACTAGTGCCATCTTTTTAACAATTTTCTCTGTAGTTTCTTCTAATCCCTCATAAATTATCATAGTTCTTTGCATAAAACAACCCTCCTATTATTTTTCTAATTTATATTGCTCAAAACCCTTACCTTTATATAAAAATGCATTCTTCGGGCATATATGTATACATCTTTGACATGATATGCACCTAGAATTAAATGTTATATTTTCGGCAATATTTATATTATTAGTAGGACAATTCTCTGAACATTTTTTACATTTAATACATTTATCATAGTCAATACTTAGTTTTTTCTTAGCCCAATTTTTACTATATTTATTAAAAAAATTATATACTATGGTACCTATACCCAATCTAATGTTAGATACCTCCTCTATATATTCTTCTCCTAATAAAAAATCTTTAACTATATTAGAAACCTTTTTTGCAGCTTCTTTACAAATATTAAATTTTTCCTCTTTACTGTTTTTATTAAAAGCTACTACATAATAATTATTTGGCATTGGTATAGATTTCTGAATGGCTACTTTAAATCCTTTTTTTTCTAACATTCTTCTAAGTCTTTCCATACCTGTGCCACTATTTGAAGCTTGAGTTGAAAATATTATAGCCTTCTTACCATTTCCATTTTTAATATTTACCTTTACCCAATGCATATAATAATCAGGAAACATTTCCGCATATATAGGTGAACCAAAAATATAAAATTCATAATCTAAATTCACTTTATTGCATTTAACTATATCTATTAATTCACATTCTATATTATTCTTATAAAATTCCTTTTTAAACATTTCTGAAACATACCTAGTGTTTCCTGTACCTGAAAAATAAATTATAGCTCCTCTCATATATTCTTCACCCCACTAAAAAATAAACCCTAATTTAATATGCTTAATATCACTATATAATATTATACCATATTTTCACACTATTTTGACATTTGAGTGTAATATTTAATTAAAATTTAATTTTTATATTAAAAGTATTTAAACATCTATTTTAAGAACCTTATTATACAATGTTTAATATACTATCTAGTAAGTAAATATTTATAGGAGGTTTATAGTTTAATGTATGTTAATCCTTGTTACGGTGGAATGATGTATGACATGTCTCTCCTTAATACTTCTTTAGAACTAATAAAGCAGGCTGTTCAAGATGAAAAGGAAGATGCTGAATTCTACGAGTACTTAATTAAAAAAGCACCAACAAAAGAAGAAAAAGAAATAATAGAATCAATAAGAAATGATGAGCTAAAACACAACAAAATGTTTAGAGAAATATATATAGGAATAACTGGGATGAATATTCCTGCAAGTGAAGATACTAAATTTAAAAAGCCAAAATCCTATATAGAAGGAATTAAAAAAGCATTATTTGGTGAACTAAGTGCTGTAGAAAAATATCGAGAAATAAAAATAGGTTTACCTTCTAGATGTTCAAGAGATATGCTATTTGAAATAATAACTGATGAAATAAAGCATAGTATAAAATATAACTATATACTATATTTAAATTGCTGTGAAAAGAAAAGAAGCTCTACAGAAGATTCACATTCTGAAGAGAATTTTACAAGATATGCTGATTTTCCAATGTATCAAAGAATACCTGAAGACTTTATGCTTTTAAAAAACATAAGCACAATATAACCCTTAATGAACTATTTTAATACTAACTTTTAAACCTATTTACCCCAGTTTTCAATGGAAGCCATCACTTGTATAAACACTGATGATTTTATAGCTCAAATTATGTACTGGGGTAAATCTTACTTTATAATCCTTAAGGCTATATTTTATACCAAAAGGATTGTAAATTTTCATAAAACAATTTTAATATTTGCATGTTTATCTATCTTACTCTATTGGTTCACCATTAAAATTTTCATATCTTTCCTTTGTTTTTTTATTTCCCTTTGCTCTTTCTTCTGGCTTACATCCATCCTTTTTATTGCCCTTTTTATGCGTTTCATACATTTTCTTTGCCATATTTTTTCTTCCTTTCTTTTAGTCATCTAATGGTTTAATTTGATTTTCCATGCCAAATACAGCTCTAGCACTTTCTTCATGTCCATGCTTTATATTTTTCTTCTTAAAATTCCCATCTTCTTTTTTATTATTTTTAGTTTTCTTAATCTTATTTTCCATACTACTTTATCACCTCAGTATTATGGTTTCCCAGTACTTTCATTTTATACCCCACACTAAGCATAAATTAGTGGGCTAGTGTGCCAGTGGGCTAGAGGGCTAGTAAAGGAGGATTTTCCTCCACTATGTTACTGAAAATCTTTTATTGGCGGTAGCCAGCGAAAATATAGAAATATCAAATAATGTTGAAATTTCCTAAGGGTTTTATCCTTTAATACATTTGGAATCGAGGGATTATGGATTGGTGACTAAACGAGCGGCTCCGCCTAAAAAAATATTATGATCTCTTTCTTATAAATTAAAGATTTCCTAAATAAAATGAAGAAAATCCACATTAATTGATATTTGATATCTGATATTTAACCTGGCTACCGCCAATAAAAGATTTAAGTTAAGTCTAAAATTTTTCGTAATGCAATGAAGAAAAATTATCCTTCACTAGCCCTCTAGCACACTGGCACACTAGCCCACTGAAAATTGTGACTCCGTCACAATTTTCTTAAAAGTCGAAACAACAAAAAACATATCATGCGTTATCCTTAAGATTATACACCATAACTATTTCATGTTCATCAACCTCGGAAAATGCTGGTGTTGACATAGCTATAGATTGTGACTCCGTAACTATTTCATTTTCATCAACTTCACCAGTATGATGGAACCCCATGTTAAGGTATAAATTGCGTGCGACTTCATCACCTTTTATATAGCAAAGAATTATCGAATCATATTTATCTTCATTCTTTATCATGGAGAGCCAGAGTTGCATAGCAAACTTTCCATAACCCTTTCCTTGATATTGTTCTGCAATCATGAACTGGTCTAACACACACACTCGTCTATCATCGGCTAAATCCTGTTGCATTAACATTCCTATTGGTAACTCGCCGTTATAAATCGCATATACACGACTATTATAATCTCTAAATGCAAATGCCCTTGCAAGCATTGTCTCATTGGAAGCAACAAATTCTTTCTGTTCTTCTTTAACCTTCAGTGCCTTAAAAGTACGCCAGTTATCGGGAGTTATATTACTAAAATGTATAGTCATAATTTACCTCACAAAAAATAAAATTTCTGTTAATCTTTAATTTGCACTTTTTTACTATTACAAATTAACTTATTTTTCAATTATATCATACTTTTAGAAATGATTTTAATAAAATTGTTTGCAGTTTTGTTATTTACCCTATACTTAAAGTTGAATTCTCTATTTTGTTTTTCATGAATCTTTTATTTGCATTAGCCAACTTAAATACTAAAACTAACATTGTAATGCTGAAACTGTGTCAAGAAACGGAAAATATAAAGGTAAAAAACCTTCTAAAATGATAAGGAAATCTCGTAAAAGAGGTAAGCAAGTTAAAAAAGTGGATAAATAGGTTTAATGGTGTTGCAACTAAATACATCAGTAATTATATGTACTGGTTCAAATGGCTACAGTTATTTGAAAATGATAAGTAAGTAGTGACAATCAAAAACTTCATGGTTCAATGTAATGTAGCCTATGCTTATACAAAAATAACTGATTTTAAAGAAAGAGAACCTATATTTATTTGATTATATAGAACGTAATGTTATAATTAGAACATGAGCGAACTGTAATATAATACTTGTTTGTAGAATTATATAAACTTGAAAGGAGTTTAATTATGGATTACTTAACTATTTTTTACATTGTAGTAGCAGGGTTATTACTATGGATAGTAAGTAGTATTAGCCAGATGCGAAGTGATATAACACGCATAAATATAAATTTAAATAAGATTGCTGAACAAGTTGGAGTACCTGATACAATAACGGATGAATTAAAGAGCCTTATTTTAGAAGGAAAAAAAGTTGAAGCAATAAAAAAATATAGAATTGCTACTGGATTTGGATTGAAAGAAGCGAAAGAATATATTGATTCTTTAAGCAAATAGGAATTTTAAATGTGTTAATAATTTCTCAAAATACAAATTAAAGGAAATCAAAATGACTTCTCTTAAAAATTGATATGTTATCAACACTATTCTAAAACATAGCCTATAAATTAAAGATTTTCTAAATAAAATGAAAAAAAATCCTTATTAATTTATATCTGATATTTATTATTTATATATTAAAGCTGGCTACCGCCAGTAAAAGATTTAAGTTAAGTCCAAAAGATAGCTAACATAATTTCACAACTTGAAATTATGTTAGCTATCTTTTTTACATTCTAAGATTTTTCCTATGCCACTTCCGTCACAATTTTTCTACATAAGATCTTTAAGTTTGTCTTTAAATAGTTCTCCTAGACTAACACCTGATTCCTCTTCATCTAAAAATGCTGAAAAGTCTTCTACAGGCTTATCTATAGCTTCTTTAATACTCAAACTTATTCTTTTTTCTTCTAAATTTAAACTTAAAATTCTAACCTTAACTTTATCTCCTACTTTTAATTTATCTGAAGGTTTAGCTATATTTTCCTCACATATTTCTGATAAATGAACAAGCCCCTCTACTCCATCAGTTATTTCTACAAAAGCTCCAAAACTAGCTAACTTAACCACAGTTCCTTCTACTACATCGTTTATTTTAAACTTAACGCTTACTTCTTCCCATGGATCATTAGTTATATCTTTTATAGATAAAGATAATCTCTCCTTTTCTTTATCCACATCCAATACATAAACTTTTACATTATCCCCTACTGATAATACCTGTGATGGATCTTTAACTCTTCCCCAAGATAACTCAGACACATGTACAAGTCCCTCTAATCCTCCAATATCTACAAAGGCTCCAAACTTAGCCAGCTTTTTAACTACTCCGCTTCTAATTTCACCTTTTTGCACACTATTCCATAACTGTGCCTTTCTTTCCTCAGCAATTTTTTTCTCTACTTCTTTTGCAGATAATACTATTTTTTCTTTTTTACTATCAAACTCTATTATTTTAACATTTAGTGTTTTCCCTACAAACCCATTCAAATCCTTTACAAATGACAATGAAATTTGTGATGCTGGTATAAATGCTCTCAATCCCTTAATTCTAGCAATAGCTCCACCTTTAACAATTTCATTTACTGTAACTTCAAATACTTCTTGATTTTTATAAAAACTCTCTAAATCATCCCATACTTTTACCCTATCTGCTTTCTTTTTAGAAAGCAGTACGTTTCCTTCTCCATCATTAATATCTAAAATATATGCGTATATTTCTTCACCTATTTTGAAGTAATCTTTTATTTCTCCTTCACCTTCTAATGCTTCACTTTTAGGTATTATTCCATCTGTTATGTATCCTATATTAACCATTAATTCATTTTCATTTAAAGATATTATAGTTCCCTTTACTATTTCTCCTCTGTGTAATTTTCTCATGCTTGCATCCACTTGATCCATAAATTCCTTCATTGACATATCATTCATATTTTCAGTAGTCATTTGAAACACTCCTTACTTTGTAAAAATATTTAAAATCCTTTTGCTCATATAAACAGAGCTCTTAGCTTCAGATGGAGTTTTTACTCCATCTGAAAGTTAGAGATCGTTATCCAGGGACGTAGCTGCCGTTATCTCCCACTTTGTTAGAAGTGGGAGTGTTACGGCAGGTAGTCATCGGATAAATTTTAACATATTATAAACAAAAATATAAATAAATTTAGAATATTTATTTCAACAAAAGGTATTTTTATTCATATTATATTATTATACACTTTTATATCATTTATATGTTATATGTTTTATCACTGGAGGTGATAAATTTGTACGATGGCATGCCACCTGTTTATAATGTTAAATTAAATTGTTTAGATGATGCAATAAATCTTTCCCTTCAATATATGAAAAAAGAATATTATAATAAAGCACTTTTCAATTACCTGATAAAAAATACATCATCTAGAAGTGAAGTAAAATTATTAAATTCTATTAAAATTGATATGGATAAGCATCAGTGTTTATTAAAAAACTTCTTTTTATATTTTAACGGTAAAAATGCACCTATAACTGAAAAAGAAATCTTTAACACTCCTGCTGATTTTATTGAAGGAATTCAAATAGCTTTTTTTAACAATCAAACATATATAGATTTATTCACTAAATTTTATATACTAATGATTCAAAGTGTTTGCAATGAATCCTTCACTAATATGGCCTTTGAAATATTACAAGATGTACAAAAGCATAATTCTCAATATAATTTCATAATAAATACTGAAATTTTTAAAAAAATAAACCCTTAGTATTCAATCTCTAATCTCCAATCCCAAATCCCTAGAAAAATCTTTACTTGGGGATTTGGGACTAGAAACTGAAAATAGGGAATTAAATTACTTTTAGGTTATAATTTTTCTAAAATCTCACCAAATCCCTGTCTAACATGCCCATCTCTTCCTTTTAAAGTTTCTGAGCAAGCTAAGGAATTCAACACTGCCTCCTCAACTGCCTCAGCAACTCCTCTAAAAATTAAATTTATCTTATCTTCATTTATTATTTTTATGCTTATTATATCTTTATCTTCGTAGTGATTTATTTTATTAGCTGTAGTAAATCCTATTACTATTTCTCCGCTGCCGTTACCTATAAATGAACCTGTTCTAGCCATACCCACAGAAGCTCTTTTACAAACCCTTTTAATTTGTCTATAACTTAATGGAATATCCGTTGCAACTATTATTATGCAAGACCCTTTATCTTCTTCATTACAGCAAAATACCTTTTCTCCTATTTTTTCTCCATCCACCACTAAGTCTTCGCCTCTTCCAAAGTTAGTAAGGGTTAAAACTCCTATAGTATACTCTTTACTATCTAATTCTATTATTCTAGAAGCTGAACCTATTCCACCTTTAAAACCATAACATGTCATTCCTGTTCCTGCACCAACGGCTCCCTCTTTAAATATTACATCAGCACTCTCTATACTCTCAAAAACATGCCCCCTACTTACATTTCTTTCTCTTATACAATTTAAATAGCCATCATTACATTCACATACTACAGGATTTATGGTTCCCGTTGTAACTCCTATATCTTCATTTTCCTTAAGCATATATTCTATTAAAGCATCACTTACCAACCCAACATTCAACGTATTGGTTAATAAAATAGGCGTTTCTAATGTTCCCAATTCTTCTATTTGAACAGTTCCTACAGTTTTTCCAAATCCATTTATAACGTGACTGCAAGCTACTAACTTTTCCTTGAATATATTTCCTTCATGAGGAATTATAGCTGTTACCCCTGTATTTATATTGCCCTTTCTTAAGGTTACATGTCCAACTTTCACCCCAGGCACATCCGTAATTAAATTATTTATACCTGTCTTTAATTTACCTATATTTATTCCATAATCTCTAATTCTATTTTTCATAATAATTCCCCCAAGATCTACGTTTTATTTATACATTTATTTTGTGCCTCTTTTAACTACTCCATTTCTTGGTTTATAGTAATCATTATATATTAAGTCTTTTGAAATTTGTTGTCCATTTTTATAAGTTATTTTGTAAACTTTTACTTTGTACCCATTTTTAGCTGATGTTTCTATAACTTCCGTTCCCTTTGGAAGTGTTGAATCATTTACATAATTTGTTTTTGCTTCTATAGTTTCATAAACTTCGCTAACAAAATCATATTTTAAATCATTAAGACTTGAATTTGAATATATATTACAAACCAATGTATTTCCTTCAATATAGCTTTCTAAATATACAGGATAATTTAAAGTATTTTTGAATTTGTAATCTAAACTTCCATAACTTACTGTAGCATCTAATCCTTTAGGTACATAACTAGATGGTAAAGTGTGGGGGGTTCTTTGAGTTGATTTCATATTAGCTCTCAAAACTGCATTGTACAATGTACTAGATACTTGACACACACCTCCACCTAATCCACTTTCAACCTTGCTTCCTATTATTACCGGTGCATCCTTATATCCTCTAGCAGCACTTCTTTCACCTACTACTTCATTGAAACTAAAGGATTCTCCTGGCATTATAGTTAGTCCATTTATAGCTTTTGCAGATAATTTAATATTATAATTTCTATTTGCATTTGAAGGGGCAGTGTTAAACTTTGTACTGAAAGCGGATATTTTAGAATTTATACTTTTTAAAGTTTCTGATTTAACCTTTGCTTCTACGGTTTTAATTTCAGGCTTAATAACTAAATCTTTATTATCAACCTGACCATTTATGCTACTGCTTATATCTTTCTTTAATTTATCAACATTTAATGTCTTTCCATTGATACTTTCAGTAACATGGAAGCTTGCCTCTCCAACTTTTCTTATAGTAGCATTTTTAGGCTCTCTATTTATTTCCTTCTTCATTTCATCCAATACTATATCTATATATTTGTCATCATATTTAAATTTCAAAATAAACTTTTGATTTTTAGGATTTTTTATTAATTTATATTTTACCAAAAGATTTTCATTTCTAGCATAATTAAAAGCTTTATTTACGGTTTCTATAATATTATAGGTTGCATTTAATTGAGAATAATTAATTTTATACTCTTTATTAGGAGCTTGTATTAATATATTTTTCTTTAATACTTTATCCCCATACCTTTCATTAAGTAAAGTTATTGCTTGCTCTTTTGTTTTTCCAGAAACATCAACATTTTCTATTATGGCGCCTGGATATATAACATTATCATATTTTTCACAAACCGAATGCATATGATACCTTACACCTAATGCTACAGCTACCACTAAAATTATAAATACTGATAATATTAATAATACCTTAGATTTATTAAATTTATTGTTTTTTTGGCTTCGAGTTCTTCTCCCCATACTTCTTTTCCTTTCCATAAGTAATTTATTTTTCTTATCTTTTATTATAATACCATTCCATTAATATAAAAAGTTACAAATACATTAAAACATTGAAATACTTTTTTTATTTGATATAATATTATTATAATTAACTTAATAAATACTACGGGGGTGCGTAAAGCTGAGAAGAGTTATAGCTCTAACCCTTTGAACCTGATACCAGATAATACTGGCGTAGGTAAGTAGGTACATAACTTCTAAAATTATTATGTGCTGCTTTACTTTAAGCAGTTTTTTATTTTTAAATTTAGAAATTATTAACTTTTAAGGTGTACCTCTGCGGTATACCTTTTATTTTTTAACATTTATAAATACTATAATAATCGGGAGGACTATAAATGAAAAAAGTTTTAACTATTGCAGGTTCTGATAGTTGTGGAGGAGCAGGTATACAGGCAGATTTAAAGACCATGAGTGCTTTAGGAGTTTATGGCATGAGTGTAATTACTGCTGTAACATGTCAAAATACCAAAGGTGTATTTGATGTACAAGAAATAAATAAAAATATAGTAGGTTCTCAAATAAGATGCATCTTTGATGACATTAAAGTAGATGCTGTAAAAATTGGCATGGTTTCAAATAGCGAAATTGTAAAAACCATAAGAGAGCTTTTATTAGATTATAAAGCTAAAAACATAGTAGTAGATCCTGTTATAATATCAAAAAGCGGATATTTTTTACTTAAGCCAGAAGCAGTAGAAGAACTAAAAAAATTAATTTCAATATCCCACATAGTAACTCCAAATATTCCTGAAGCCGAAAGCTTAACTGGATTTAAAATAGAAGATGAAGAACATATGAAAAAAGCAGCTTTAGAAATTTCAAAAATGGGCCCTAAATGGGTACTTATAAAAGGCGGTCACAGATGCAACGATGCAAACGATATCCTATATACAGGACAAAAATTTATTAAAATACCTGGAAAAAGAATCGAAACTGTTAACACTCATGGTACAGGTTGTACTTTATCTTCTGCCATAGCATCACATTTAGCAAAAGGCATAGATATTGAGGAATCTGTAAAAAAATCTAAAAATTATATTACAAATGCAATAGAAAATTCTTTTTCTATTGGTCACGGAGTTGGCCCTTTAGGTCACTTTATTGAACTCTATAATAAAGCCAATGTGGATTACAAGTAAAAAATTTTATAACGGGGGGATTAATTTTGAATATTAACTATAACGTTTATTTAGTCACTGATAGAAGCTTTTTAAAAAATATTTCTTTAAAAGAAGCAGTGGAGGACTCAATAAAGGGTGGCGCTGGTATAATACAGATTAGAGAAAAAGATGCATCCACTAGAAAATTTTTTGATATAGCTAATGAAATTCATCAAATAACTAAATACTACAATGTACCACTTATAATTAATGACAGAATAGATATAGCCCAGGCAATCAAAGCTGAAGGTGTTCATTTAGGTCAAGATGACATGCCTATAGAATATGCAAGAAAAATATTGGGTGAAGACACTATAATAGGTATATCCTGTGGTAATGCAAGAGAAGCTTTAGAAGCTCAAAGCAAGGGAGCAAACTACTTAGGTCTTGGCGCTGTATTTTCCACCAATACTAAGAAAGATATAGATATCCCTATAGGTTTGGAGGCACTAAAAGAAATAACTTCAAAAATTCACATTCCTTCTGTAGCCATAGGCGGTGTTAATCACTCTAATGCAAAATCAGTTATGGAAACTGGTGTGAGCGGGGTTTCTATAATATCTTGCATTCTTGGAAGTAACGACATAAAAAAAGCAACTGAAGAACTTAAGAAAATTGTGACAGAGTCACAATTTTCAGTGGGCTAGTTTGCCAGTGGGCTAGTGGGCTAGTGAAGGATAATTTTTCTTCATTGCATTACGAAAAATTTTAGAATGTAAAAAGAAAACGCTCATAATATTTTTTAGGCGTAGCCTTTCAAAAAGTTATATGATACTTATTAAAATAAAACAGTAACTTAACTTCTTTAATTTAAGAAGTTGAAATACCAATTGTAGATTCAAATTCCTTGACAGGAATATAGTTACAGTGTTTCACACTATATTTGTCCTATAAATAACTTGAAAATTTTTCTAAGAAGCTAATTTCAGCTCATCAAGTATTAATTCTATGGGTACATTGTTTTTAGCTTGCTCATAAATAAAATGCACTAATTCTTTAGCCGCTAGGCTTT
>NZ_CABDWS010000067.1 GCF_901447495.1 Haloimpatiens lingqiaonensis | reverse complement strand
TAGGGGTAAGTGTATCTATTTTTGCGACCTATCGGTCTGCGGGCTTACCAGCCCTTTAAGTAAATGTAAAAAGATACAATTCCAGTAAAAATAAAATTTTTACTGGAATTTAGGTGCTAAATCTCTGATATCTACATATTTCTTTTACTTTTTCCAATTGATTGTTGCTTCTAACTAGTATAACTACACTCTCTTCTTTCTTTTTACTATTTAAAATATCCCTTAATAAATTTGATATAGAAATACTTGTACTAAAATCATGAAATTCTAAATTTTCATATTCATTTATGTTGATTGAGGAGTATATATAATCGCTTTCCTTATAATTAAAACATTCTACCCTTTCATTTGCTTTTATGAATGTCCTATTAATTTTCTTTATCAATTGACTATCTGTTCTATAATTTCTAGTCATTGTATATTCTTTTAATATATTGGTTGTATACTTTTCTAGATTTTCTTTCAATTTATTAAAAGCCGTATATTCAGCTCCTCTAAATCTATAAATACTTTGTTTTTCATCCCCCACTACAAAAAAATTACATTTTAAAAATTTTATTAATGTTTTGAAAAAATTTATTTGAACATCGTCACTATCTTGAAACTCATCTACAATTACATATCTAAATTTCATATCAGTTTCTAGTTGAAAATTTAATTTTTCTAATTTGATCATTAAATCTTTTACTTCATAAGCTGCATTATCAGCTTTTATAATCTCTAATTCATTATTTACATTATTTAAAACATAATATAACATCTTATTAAATCCATATTCATCACTTCCTATTACTTGTTCCAATTTATTATTAATATCTATAGAATAATTATTAAATTTTTCTTGAAATTCGTTTATAAAACTTATAATTTCATATTGTGGTATATTTATAAAATTTTTATATACATCATAATTATTTTTTCTAAATTTATGTATATACTCTTCATATAGTTTTTTTCTTTTATACTCTAAAGTTGTCACATTAAAATTACTAGGCATTTCTAGTTCCTCAAAGTTATTCTTCAACAATTCCTTAGCAAATTTATGTATAGTAAGTATTTTCATTTGCATAATTTCATCAAGCCAATTTAAATACAAAGAATTTTTAGTTAATTTATAATAGTTCTGTATCTTTTCAACCAACTTTTTTTTCATATTTATACATGCTTTATTTGTAAACGTTATTAATATAATATCTTTTAATTTTAACTCTTTATATTTATGCTTTATAAACAATACTCTTTCTATCATAGTAGTAGTTTTTCCCGTACCTGCTCCCGCTCTCACAATAGTATTTACATCTATATTATCATGTATTATTTCATACTGTTTATTATTAAAATTACTATTTTTAATACAACAAACTTGACTATAAAATTCCTCATCAAATATCTCTTTGTCACAAGCTATAATTCCAATTTCATATTTTTTATCCAAATTCAAATTATCATTTACCTGTAAAAACTTTTTATCAACGGCAAAAACAAGAAACTTTTTATCCATTTCTTCAATATCTTCAATATATCTATGAAAATCACCATTTAAAAATAAGTAAATCTTAGTACCTTTTCTTAAATCATTTAATATCATTTTTATAATTCCGATATTCTTAGAATTGTCATAAATTATTTTTGAATAATAATTTTCCATTTAACCCCCCCTTTAAATCTTATATTGTATTTAATATATATCATTATTAGCCTAATCATATATACAAACTCTTTTCCTTTTCCATAGCCTGTAGATATTTATTCTTCTATCCCTGCATTACTCTATATTTTCACTAACTGCCTTCTCCGCAGAAATCCACTTCTCTTTTAATGCCTCATCCCATTGCTATCCAACACCTCATTAATTTCATCAGAAATTTCTTTATTAATATCATTGCACTTTTTAAAACATTCAACTACTTTATTGAAAGTGGCTTTATCTCTTGAATTAATATATTGAATTTCATAATCAATAGCTAAACACATTGTTGAATTTTGCTCTAGGAGCATATCCTTATATTTATTTAATTCTTCTGGACAATTAACATTTTCCATTTTAACTAAATTTGAATTTATTCTATTTTTATATACTGTTAAATTATCAGCATACTCTTTTGAAGTAAGTAACTTTTTATCAACAGATTTCGCATCTTCATTGCGTAAATTTACATCTAAATTTATATTATCTTGATATGGCTTTATTGTATTAATATATTTTATTATTCTTTGCTGCTTTACATCTGCAGCCAAACTACTATTCATATTAGGCAATATAGAATTTTTCGTATTAAGTATTTGGTCATTCTTAAACTTTCCTTGGATATATGCTCCAATTCCAGCAATCAAAATTATAAAAATTATGGTATTCAAAAATGCTTTATACATTCTTCCAAAAGTACCTTTTACTTTTTCAGTATTTTCTCGTATACGCCTTTGTTCAGGATTATCTAAATGATTTTGCATGAGATACTTATAGTAACTTTCCTTATCCCTCTTTTTAACATCCTTAAGACCCTGTTTCATTTCTTTTTTAAAGTTTCTTTGAGTTTTGTTCAAGAAAATGCTCCCCTTTCATCCTTTCCTAAATTATTTTCAACTCTATAATATTCATAAAAAACTTAAGGTAATTACTAACATGCAATTTATAACAAACTTGATAAGAAAATTAATACTGATGTTCAATCACCCCAAATGGATTTAACAACGATTTGGTGTTTAATAAAACTCATGAATAACACTAAGATCTACTATAATACTCCTCCAACTTCTCCTCACACCACATTCCAATCCAAATCCTTTCCTCCCTCGAAAGCTTCTTCCAAACATGATAATTGAACTCCACATATTCTGCATCTTTGGATTTCTTCATAAATCCCATGTCCTCAAAGCGCTTAAATGGATTGGCAAATATGTTTCTCTTAACTTCTGTTTTGGAGTGTTTTTCTCTGCAGTAAAGGCTGTTTTTCTTTTCAACTACTAGGTGTCTTGCTTTTCTATCTTCATAAAAATCTATAAAGTAATCTACTATATCATCTATAAGAACCTTTCCCTTTTCGTTAACGTTCTCTAGCATAGCCATTAGTAGCACTGGCTTGTAAGAATAAGACATGTCCATGGTTTTTACCATTTCCATAAACTTCTCTTTCATGTTGGATGCATTTATTATGTCCCAACCAAATTCTTTGGCATATTTATTCACTGTATCCTCATTAAAATATCTTACAGTTTTGCTGCCCATAGGTACTTCTAAATCCGCCTGGATTTTTCCGTCTTTTATGTATCTATTTAAAGTTTCACTTTGTACGTCAACCATTCTCACAAATTCTAGCTGTGAAATCATTCCCTTAACTTTTTCTTGCCAGTTAAATAAATCTACTAACTCATAATCCGTAACATCTACTGGAAAATCTAGTATTGCTTCTGGTTTTTCTCCCCTTAAGAGCATCTGCTCTTCCATTCTTTTATTATTGTCCTTTGCCAAAACTAAACTTCCAGGAATATATTTTTCTATGTTAAACATTCTATGTAAGGAATAAGGCATGTTAAATAAATTAGCATTGTCAATAAAGTCAAATACCATTAAATATTCTTTGCCTTCACTTTTTCTAGTACCTCTGCCTAGCTGCTGCATGTATATGGTTTTTGACATAGTTGGTCTCGCCATAAATAAGACTTCTGTCTTAGGGCTGTCCCATCCTTCATTTAATAAGTCACAAGCACATAGTACATTTATTTCTCCCTTTTCATAGCTTTTTAAAATTCTTTCACGTTTTTTAGAATTTAATCTTCCTGAAACCGCTTCTGCCCTTACCCCTGACTTTTTAAATAAGTTTGCTATTTCTTCTGCATGAGCTACACTGGCGCAAAAAACCACTGTCTGCTTTTCTTTTACAAAGTTTAAATAAGTATCTACAATAAGTTTATTTCTCTCTGGTATAAATAACTTGCTTTCCAAATCTTGAGTATTGTATTTTATTCCATGAATTTTCACATCTCTTATATCCACATTGGTTTTTACTCTAATGCATCTTATAGGCACCAATTCTCCTAGTTCTACGGCCTTTTTCAAATCCAATCTATGAGCTACATTTTTAAATATACTCAATATTTCCTCTCCGTCACTTCTCTCAGGAGTAGCCGTAAGTCCTAATATAAATTCTGGTTTAAAATATCTTAAAATTTTTCTATAGGTTTCAGCACTACCATGATGGGCCTCATCCACAATTATGTATCCAAAATCTTCTCTATTAAATTCTTCTAAGTTTCCACTTATACTCTGCACCGTAGCGCACACCACTTGTTTATCCTTTTCTTTAACATCCCCTGTGAATGTTCCACAAGCCACTTCTCCCCATACCTCTCCAAAGGTCTTTTCAGCTTGCTCTATAAGTTCTTTAGTATGTGCTAAAAATAAAGTCTTTTTACCAACCTTTTTAGCATCCGATACGGCTGTAACCGTTTTCCCAGTGCCTGTGGCATGATACAAAAGTGCTATGGTTTCTCCCTTTTCCCTCATGTCTTGAAGATTGTCTAAAGCTTCCTTTTGATGATCCTTTAATATAAATGTCCTTCCCTTTTGCTCTGGAAGAAAATCTTCATTTTCCATGAACATTGGAAGTTCCCCTAGAAAAGTTAATAGCTCGTCCTTAACTCTTTCCCTTTGCTCCAAAAGAATTTTATATGGCCACCTATACACCTTCCAATTTCCATATACTAAACTATTTTGCTTAAGCAAATCATCATAATATTTATTTGTAGAAATTTTTGAAGGATCGTGATAAGTTCCTCCATCTACTTCAATAGCAATTTTCTCTCCTTCACTTTCTAAAGCAAAATCAATATATCTATGATTTCCGTATATATCCACCACTGGATACTGAATAAAAAGGTATTTTGTGTTTTCCTCCCCAAATGTTTCTCCAAATATATCTACAAATAACTCCTCAGCAATACTTCCAAGCTTTATGTTATCTTCATTCATAAATCAATATCTCCTTAAAATATTTTAAAGCTAATTTTATAATTTCATTTCTAAATAATCTATAATTACCCTAATAACTTAATTAATACTTAAAATCACTAATAATATTAATGTTTACTTTACATGAAATCTATTCCAATTTTATTTTACCATATATCACCCAAATTTTCTTTCCTTCTACATAAAATATTGCTAAAAATTATGCAGAAATTTGAAGATATTTAAGTTTTCTATATATAATTATTGAGATACTTCATCAGCTTGTGTCATGATGAGCTAAAAAAATTTTATACACCACATAATATAAGACCGCTTAACTTATATAAACAATAAAGTTAAGCGGTCTTATATTACAAATATTATATTTTACCTAATAACGTCCTCTTCCCTTAAACCCATAAATTTCCTTCAATCTTTCCAACATTTCAAAAACTACAGGGCAAACACTTGCAAAACTAACTATACTAAGCAAGCTAAACAATCTATCTGGACTATTTGTAAATGGATATTCTCTACATTCTTCTGGTTTACACTTTTCAATTTTACAACCACCATTTTCAGTTAAAAAGCAACATGGCTTTTCTTTTACCTCATATCCATCAACAGTGATTTTCATATACTTATCCATAAATTCTTTCTTTGTAACTTTAAGTAGCTTTGCAGCCTGTTCTATTTCATTTTCTTGAAGTATTATTGAATATACTTTACAACAGTTTCTACATTTGCTGCAATCATAATTTTTAAATAATTCATTATGCAGCTCTAAAAATTGCTTATCTAATTCATCCGAATCTGCATGATTTTTTAAATATGCTCTAAAAGCATAATTTTGCTTTTCAACCTTTTTAAATTCTTGTTCTAATTTTGATGGTTCTATCACAATAACTTTTCCTCCACTACATTAATATTGTATAAACTCATATTTCTATTCCTTAATTATATAATACCAACTTTTATATGTTTTTCTCAATGTATTTTTATTATAGACATGGATTTCGCATCAAAATTCTAGTAAAGTCATTAATTACATTCTCTTATTTCAAAATTAGTATTATAATATTTTATATACACAAACTATAAATTTGAGATAATATCTTTTATTCATTTTAAGCTTAAAAACTAGATGTCTACAGGTATAACTACCATTAAATTCTTATTTATTAGAAGTTCCGATCATTATTATATTTAACCACGGAATATAGGAGGCTTTAACCATGAAAGAATACAACAAACTCGTTCGCGATAAAATACCCCAAATAATCAAGGACTCAGGTAAAACATGCCATATTCACATTGCAGATTCTAAAGAAGCTTTGTCTCTTTTAGAAAAAAAGTTAGATGAGGAAGTTTTAGAATTTCATGCGGATAAGAACTTAGAAGAGCTGGCAGATATTATGGAAGTTATATTTTCCCTTAGTAAAAATTTAGGCTATTCTGAGAAGGATCTTTTGGATAAATGCTACCATAAGAGAAGTGAACGCGGTGGCTTCGATGAGAATATAATATTGGAAAAAGTTTACGAATAAAAGGACAGTTAATAAGCTTTCCATAAAACTTATTAGCTGTCCTTGTTTCCTTTATTTAATACGTGCATTTTTATATCTCTACAGTATGAATATCCTTTTTACCTACCATAATAATCAATACTTTCTTTAAATCTTCATTTCCAAGTTCTTCTTTAACCATTTTACTTTCTCCATAACTTTGAAGTTGTTTTAACCCCTGTGCTTTTATCTTTTCTAAGGTATCTCTTTCACTTTCTTTTATATATTTTAGTTCAATAATCCACTGGAATTTAGTTATATCCTTAAACTGAATTTTTCTTTTAAGCATTATATCCACATAGCCATTACTATTTTCATCTTCACTTTTTATAAAATAAGTGCTATCTACACCTAAAAGAGTTAAAAGCATCATCTTTACATTCTTTTCATCCATTTTTATTAAATCTCTATTGGATAAATTCTCTAGTATGTTACTTAAAAGTTTTACTAATGGCTGAATATCTCCATGCATTCTCATTTCATTGACAGCTATTCTTACATTTTGTATTTGGATATTATAGTCTTCATTTATCTTTTGGAAATACTGTTCCCAGTATATTGTTTTTATAACGTAGTTTGGTACCTTAAGTACTGTTCCAAGGGGTCCCTGCTCCTTTATTGTTAGCATACCAAGATAAAAAAGTAATGACTTAAAGTTTTCTTTTACACTATACATGGTATGAATATTGAACCTATCTACCAGCATAGTAGAGATTTCTCCTGTGGTCATTATTTCCTCTAGAGCTTCTCTGTCATTAAAATTATATGCTAATTGGTTCACTCTTCCATAATCAGTTTTTACATTGTTGTCTATCATTTCTTTAGGATAACGATTATATAATAAATAATTATTAAGAAAATACATCGACATGTCTGGATTAAAGACTTTTTTGCCATATTCATTAAATTTGTATCCATTATAATACTTAGTCATATCAACACATATTTTTTCTCTAAGGCCTATATCTTCTATACCTACCTGATTCATTATCCATGAAAGCTCGCCCCTTGTGAAACCCATCATAGCATTAAGATTTTGATCTAAAGTATAATTCATAGTAATATTAAATCCGCTAGTTAAGTCATCTAACATTATTGGACTTACACCTGTCATAAATATCCTGTTAAAATTATCCGCTGTGGCATCTTTTATAGCCTTATAAAAAACTTTAACGAAACCTTCACCGTGAAGTATACTGCTATAAGTGCTTTGCTTTCCTCCTGTAATCAGTTCATTGGCAAAGTTATCATATTCATCTATTAAGACAAAAACTTGCTTATTATTTATTTTACTAAGCATACTTATATGAGCCACTATCATTTCTGCACTCATATTTTCAAGGGGTAGTTTATTTTCACCTAAAAGCTCCCCATATTTATATAAAAATTCTCTAGCCGCTGATGCAACCTTAAAATTAAAACTCTTTCTTAATTCTTCTTCACTATGTCCTGCATCTATTCCTGCAAAGCTTATTTTCCAAACAAGAAATTTATTTCTATTTTTCGTAGGATTTTTACCTATATATAAATCCCCAAATAGTTCTTCAAATTTATCCTTCTTATTTATATCATAGTAATTTTCAAGCATGGATATAAAAAGACTTTTTCCAAACCTTCTAGGCCTTATAAAAAAATTATAAGGAGCATACATATCTAATAATTCTATATACGAAGTTTTATCCACATAAAGATAATTTTCCCCTCTTAAAACTTCAAAATTGGAAATACCATAGGGTATTCTTTTCATTTACTCTCACTCCTCTAACTTTACATGCAATCTTCTTATATTAATTAGTATACCCTATATTTCATATCATTTGAAGAAAATACTATGAAATATTTACCTAATAAAAGCTCCCACCAGGTGAGAGCTTTTAAACTATTCCTTAGCATTATTTATTTTTTCTGATAACCTTGCATTTCTTTCCTTCATGGATTGAAGTATTGAGTCGAAGCTTCTTTTAACCTTTTGGGCATCTTTAGCTTTTACAGCTTCATTTAAATCATCCCATTTTTTCTTATTGGCTTCTTTTATCTTTTCTCTGTTTTTCATCTTTTCTCTATCTTTTATCTTTTTATTTTCATTTTGCTTCTTCTCTGGTTCATTTTCTTTTATTCTTTCTTTTTTACTTCTATCCTTATCCTGAGCCCCATCTTTATGGGCTCTATTTTCTCTTAATTTATCTAGCAATTCTTTTCTTTCATTGATAGCCTGCTGCCATTGGGCTTTAATACCTGGAACTATTTTGTCTGCTTCCTCTATGAGCTTACTTCTTTCTTCCATTCTCTCTTCCATGCGTTTTTTGAATATTTCACGCTCTTCTTTGCAATTTGGACATTTTTCTTGCTCATCATTTGGCTCATTGCATATTTTGTAGCTTTCAACAACACTGTTGTTTAAATTAACTACACCATAGGTCCCTATTGGCACTATAAGCGTTCCTGCCACTATAGATGATAAAACAATATTTCTCCAATTTAACATAAAATTTTCCCTCCAGTTTTTAAATTGTAAATCTAGAACACAAAACTACCTTTTATTGTTTACATTCATTTTTAGTTTTGTACTGAATAGAATATTTTATGTACTAATATATTTGGCAACCCTTCTATTTTTTTGCCCTGTGATAATTATTTTATACATAAATTAAAATAAGAGTCAAATATTAACTAAAAAAAATGATATAATACTATAAGGGCTATTTATTAATTCAAGTGAATTACCACCGAAACAAGCAATGGTGATTTTCACAAGTTTTCTATAAAATATAAATTATAGAGGTGTACTATGCGTAAAAAATTAATTTTCAAAATACTAGGTATTGTATTAATTGTTAGCTTTATTTATGTAGCATCACCCAAGTGGGGTTCTTTTTATAATTTAATTTTAAGGCAATATAAAAATGGTGAATTTACTGAAGCGTCCATTACTATTGCGCCAACTGAGGAATCAAATTACAAAACAATTAAATGTACTGATAAAAATAACCTTGATGAAATAGTAAAATATCTAAAAAAATTAAGAATTATTGAACTGAAAAACTCAAGACATTATACTCTAGAAAATCCTCATATGATTAACTTTTATTTCAAAAAAAATGATGGTTCAAATATATTTAATTATAAAGTAACCATAAGAACTTATAAAAACAATTTAAAAATTATCAATGTCAGTGATCAATATGGCTCAAAATATTATAAAATTATACATGATCAATTTAGAACTGATAAATTTAACTTTCAATATATTAAAAACTTAATAGAAAATAAGCAGTAAGTAACCTTATGTTACTTACTGCTTATTTTCTATACATTTATTTTTATATAACCATTTCATTATATATCTTTTTTATTTTCCCATAATAATCACTTATTTCTATAACTGATGGATATTTTTCACTGATTATTCTAGCTGGTATTCCCACGGCGGTGGCTCCTTTTGGTATATCCTTTAAAACTACCGCATTAGCACCTATCTTTGCATCCTCTCCAATTAATATTGGCCCTAGAACCTTTGCACCACTGCCTATGGTAACATTATCTTCTACTGTTGGGTGTCTTTTGCCCTTGTCTTTTCCTGTTCCACCTAAGGTAACTCCGTGATATAGAGTTACATTGTCCCCTATTTCAGCTGTTTCTCCTATGACAACACCCATACCGTGATCAATGAATAGCCCCTTACCTATGGTGGCACCTGGGTGTATTTCTATTCCAGTGAAAAATCTTGATAGCTGTGATAGAAATCTAGCTAAGAAGAAGAATCTTTTTTTATATAAAAAATGTGCTATTCTGTAGTGTATAACTGCGTGAATAGATGGATATAAGAAGAAAACTTCCACCATATTTCTGGCAGCTGGATCTTTGTCCATAGCATTTTTCAAATCATATTTTAATAACTTAAATGGATTTCCCATTAATTTCACCTCCATTAAATTACAATTGCATTGCTTAAATACTAGTTGCATTACTTGAATTATGAAATTTCTCTGTAATGACTTGCATAAGAAGCGAAGGAACTATTTAAATTTAATTTATTGTTCCGAGCTTCTATGCAAGTCATGGAAGAGAAATTTCATAATTCTACCACGTTGTACATTCTTGTGATTTAATCATACAATCCCATAGAAAGATATTTTTCCCCTCCGTCTGGAGCTACTGTAACCACTTTTTTCCCCTTGCCTATTTCCTTGGCAATTTTTATGGCTGCTGCAATATTTGCTCCTGAGGATATACCTACTAAAACACCTTCTTCTTTTCCCATTCTTCTTGCGTATTGGAAGGACTCTTCATCGGATACAGTGATAACTTTATCCACTAATTCACCCTTATATATATCTGGAATAAAACCTGCTCCTATACCTTGTATTTTATGAGGTCCTGCTTCACCACCAGATATTACTGGTGACTTTTCAGGCTCTACCGCTACAATTGTTATATTTTCTTTATATTCTTTTAGCTTTTTACCTATTCCCATTATTGTTCCGCCAGTTCCAACTGAAGCTACAAATACATCTATATCTTTCAAATCTTCTATTATTTCCTCTGCTGTAGTTTCGTAGTGTTTAAGGGGATTGGCTTCATTTACAAATTGCTGAGGTATGAAATACCCTTCTTTGTCCTTGGCAATTTCCATAGCTTTTTCTATGGCACCCTTCATACCTTTGCCGCCTTCTGTAAGCACCAGTTCCGCTCCATAGGCCTTCATCATATTTCTTCTTTCTAAACTCATGGTGTCTGGCATGACAATTATTACTTTGTAACCTTTTAGCTTTCCTATCATAGCAAGAGCTATGCCTGTGTTGCCACTGGTTGGTTCCACTATGGTGTAGCCTTCCTTTAACACTCCTTCTTTTTCTGCTTTTTCAATCATACCAAGGGCCGCTCTATCCTTAATACTTCCGCCTGGATTGTATTTTTCTAATTTAACATATACCTCCGCCATGTTTTCTTCTACCATATTATTAAGTTTAAATAAAGGTGTTGAACCTATCATATCTATTACATTGTTATAAATCATTATTTATCTTTAGCGAGAAAGCGCACTATAACTACTAAAGACCATATAAATAAGCAATTTTTATGGCACAATAAACTTCATTATAAATACACAAGCCCACTAAATTTTCACTCCCTTCATATATACTTTATACATTTATTAAAAAAATAAAAAAACTCCATCTCTAAATAATAGAGACGAAGTTATATCCGCGGTTCCACTCTAATTGGATTTCTATAAATAAAAATCCCAGCTTTATTTTCAAGCACAGCGCTATGCTCTATCACTGTAACGGGTGAATCCGGTGTAGCCTACTGAATAAGTTCGGTACACAACTCCAAAGGGCACTTCACATAAATTCTATTTAGAAATCTTTCAGCAAATGATTCCCTCTCTGTGAAACTTTATTTATGCTACTTTCCTTCTTCAAGGTATTTCCGAGTATTTTACTATGAATTCTTTTGTATTATTATATTCTCCAAAATTAAATTTGTCAACATGTTTTAAAGGTAAATTTAAAATATTATCAGTTATATTTTCATTGAACCAGCCAATTACTTTTTCCTCCTATGAAACTACATGATATAATATTTAATTTTAAAAAATGCAAAAAAGAATCCACACTATTTTTAATCTGGGCGGATTCTTTTTTTACCTTTGATCTTTATGTTCTAAATATAACTTCTTCCTTGCTAAACATATATCTTGCAAAAGATAAGGATAAAACAATGTATACAAGCATCCATGCAAGTACTATTATTAGGTGCTGTATATTAAACATTCCCAAAATAAGCTCTTTTATAACTGCCGTGGCGTTGACCACAGGGATGTTTAAAAATATCATGGACATGTTTTTAGGTTCTATGAAATATGATGTAAACCCAAGCATTCCTATGAAGCTTAAAGGAGTCAAGTAAGTTTGAGCTTCTTTAAAGGATCTGGCATAAATACTTATAGAAAGTGCTAATGCTCCAAAAACCATAGTAAGAAGTACAGTTATTAATGCTATGATAAGTAAAGTTTTAGGCTCCATGCTAAATTTAGCTCCATCCACACCGTAATTAAAGGCTTCTGGTGAAGTTTTCATGGATATGCCTAGTCCTGATATAAATGCTATGGAGGTTACTATACCCATAGTAGTAATGGCTAAAAATTTACCCCAAAGTAGTGACATTCTGCTGGCTTGGGTAGTTAATAATGGCTCTAGAGTACCTCTTTCCTTTTCTCCTGCTCCTAAATCTGTAGCTGAAGCTATAGGACCTGATGCAGCAAACATTATAAGCATCATAGGAAGAAGCAAAGATAACATCATCTTAGCCATTCCATTTTCTTTCTTTTCTGCGGATTTTATAACTGGATTTACAGGGGTTAATATAGATGTATCTATATTTTTAGCCTGAAGTCTAGCCCCTACTATAGCCTTGGAATACTGATCTATAATAGCATTTATTTCTGACATAGCCATATTTGATTTTTGACTTGTATTATCCATAGTTATAATAATATCTGCTTTTTTCTCTTCATTTATATTTTTATCAAAATCCTCTGGAATTTCCAATCCTAAAAGTATTTTTCCTTCCTTTACGTCATTAAAAACATCCTTGGATTCTTTTAATTTTATATTCTTTTGAGATTTTATTAATTGCCCTAATTTACTATTTCCTTTATCAACTATTACTACATTCATTTCTTTTTTTACAGAATCCATGTTGCTTTTCATTCCCTTTCCCATGAATCCAAAAATTATTGGATACATTAAAAGAGGTATTAGTATAGCTGCTATCAAGGTTTTCTTATCTCTAAACATATCTTTTAGTTCTTTTTTATACACAATAGAAACTATATTCATTATTTACCACCTACCAATCTTATAAATATGTCTTCCATACTGTTACTTTGGTATTTGTCTTTGAAATATTCTATAGTGCCTTCCTCTATAATCTCACCTTTGTTAATAATAATAATTCTATCACAAAGCTTTTCTACTTCTTGCATGCTATGACTTGAAAATATAATAGATTTTCCCTGTTCTCTGCATTGCAATATAAAGTCATGAACAAGTTTGGCAGCTGTTACATCAAGTCCTGTGGTAGGTTCATCAAAGAGCATAACTGTAGGCTTGTGCACGATAGATCTGGCAATAGAAACCTTTTGTTTCATACCTCTTGAAAGCTTTCCTACTCTTCTGTCCATATATTCCTTTAACTCTAGCTCTTCCACAAGATAATTTATGCTATCTTCAGCTTCTTTTTTGCTCATGCCATTTAGCTGAGCAAAATATCTTATGTTTTCTCTTACTGTAAGCCTGTCATATAGTCCCACATCTCCACCAAACAAAATTCCTATTTCCCCTCTTACCTTTTGGGAATTTTCTATAATACTGTAGCCATTTATCTCTGCATTTCCACCTGTGGGTTTTAGCATAGTAGCCAGCATTCTCAATGTAGTGGTTTTACCTGCACCATTTTCACCTAAAAGCCCAACTATTTCTCCCTTATTTACTGTAAAGCTAGCATTTTTAACTGCTTGTACCTCTTTGAAGCTTTTACTTAAATTTTTAACTTCTATCACTTGGACGCCCCCCTTGCTCTAAATTAATATATTCTTCCTTACTTAAAGTGTAAAATAAAGAATAAAAATGTAAACCTTCAAAAATTTCTTTAATTTTAACTTTATTAAAAATTGTAAAGGAGTTTCCTTCTCATTATAACAATTTGTGTGTTATTTAACCAGTACATTCCTCAATATCTATATGAATATTTATCCATCTTATGATAATTTGAATATATCAATGTCCCCTTTCACCCTGCTGCACCAATTCCTATTAAATAATTTTCACAATTCCATCACATTTATATAAAAATGCTATCACAAGAAGTGATTATAATGTTAATATATTACGAGAGAATAAACAGAGCTTTTAGCTTCAGATGGAGTTTTTACTCCATCTAAAGGTTAGAGATCGTTATCCAGGGACGTAGCTGCCGTTATCTCCCACTTTGTTAGAAGTGGGAGTGTTACGGCAGGTAGTCATCGGATAAACAGAGCTCTTAGCTTCAGATGGAGTTTTTACTCCAACTGAAGGTTAGAGATCGTTATCCAGGGACGTAGCTGCCGTTATCTCCCACTTTGTTAGAAGTGGGAGTGTTACGGCAAGTAGTCATCGGATAAAATCTTATTGTAAGGGAGATAATTTTTATGAGATTATTTTTAAATATTGGTTTTGCAAAGATGTGTACTATTCTTGGAATTTTAGCTTCCATAATATATATGTTAAGGATCGCCAATAAGAATCTTTTCAACAATAAAAACCAAATTTTAACCCAAATTAATAGATTTTTGAGAAAACATCATATACTAATTGGTGTATTAGTAGTAACAACTGGTTTAATACACGGATTGTATTCCTCTGATCCTGTACTTAGCTTAAATTTAGGAACTATCTGCTGGGTATTTTCTATTTTACTAGGACTAAATTGGGCATTAAGAAAGAAACTAAAAAGCTGGATTGTTTTTCATAGACTATTAACCCTAGGCTTTCTAATTACTTTAGCTTTACACATATTATCAGTTAAGGGATTTCTCTTTAACTCTGATAAGGGAAAATTCCACAGGAACAATACGGTTAATATTTCAGAGGAATATTCAGATAAAGATAATAGCAATATTAATTCCACAAATAGTAACACTGGTACAGCAAAAGGTCAATACAAAGATGGCGTGTACCAAGGTGTAGGAAATGGTTATAGACGTGACTTAACAGTAGAGGTAACTATTAAAAATGGTAAAATATCTAGAGTAGACATTGTCAGTGACAACGAAACTCCTAAATTTTCTAGAATACCTTTTGAAACAATACCTGAGGAAATTGTAAATGCCCAATCCACAGAAGTGGATTTAGTATCCGGCGCCACCATGACCTCTAGAGGCGTTATAGAAGCCGTAAATGACGCCCTTTCTAAAGCCGGGAAGTAGAAAATTATGATTTGGCATAATTTTCAGTTGGCTAGTTGGCGGGAAAAGCTCGGCTTTTCCCGCCAACTAAACCCTTTAAATAAAGATTTTCCGTAGCATCGCAGGAAAATCCCCCTTCCCTAGCACCCTAGCACACTAGCCAACTAGCACCCTAATATTCCCCGTCTTGGAAAATTACCCTATACATTAATAATTTTCTTACAATTCCCTATTGCTTATTATTAATATATATATTAAAATAATAATTTTAAAGTTTTTTGGTTATTTTTCTTTTATTGTGGTATACTAATAGTAAGCACTTAAACACGCTTTATATATAATATAAAAATTACTGTGTTTTAGTTTTAGGAGGAATTTTTAATGAAAACAGGAATAGTTAAATGGTTTAACACTGAAAAAGGCTTTGGATTTATTCAAGTGGAAGGTGAAGATGACGTTTTCGTTCACTACACTGCTATCCAAGGACAATCAGGAAGAAAAGGTCTTGATGAAGGAGATAAAGTCGAATTTGAAATAGAGCAAGGTGCTAAAGGACCTCAAGCAACTAACGTTACAAGACTATAGACATAATTTAATGTTTTAATAATTTAATATTTTATAAATTTTAGTTTATTATATGTCCTTATAACCTCTTAATTTTATATGAGGTTCATATGGAAATATTCTTCCACCTTCTTTCAAGGTGGTTTTTTATATGTTATTCTTATGGATTTTAGCATAGGGATATTAAAAATTTTACAGGGAGTTGATGGTTTTGAGAAAAAATTATAATATGAAAAAAACTATATCTATAAAGCGTTTCCTTTCAGAATTAGGGGGAGATTTTTCTGAACATATAAAAGATAGACTTCTAGAACTTGAATTAAGGTGTGTCTTAACTCGTAAGGAAAAAAATAATGTACTTGATCTTAAGCATGTAGAGCATACCAAGTACCCTTGCTCTTCTGAAAATTCTTCTAAATGTGAAAAAGAATATGCCTATGCTGAATTCATAGTTGAAGATGATAAATTATATTTTGCAGATAAATGTTTAGAAAACGAAAAGGTAATGGAGTCTCCTATTGTAAACTCCATATACAATTCTTTAAACACCGAAAATAAAATCTTTGAAGATGATATTATAGGTAAAGAACTAAATGACAGCAATATTGACTATGTTGTGGATAATCTATTATCTGTTTGTCCAAATGTCTCCAAAAGATACCTTGAAGTTCTAGAACAAATGAGTTCTTACTAATATTTTCCACAAAAAATGCTATTATGAAAATACTTTTTGTATTTCCATAATAGCATTTTTTAATTATTCAACCTTCGCAGTTGTAAAATAAAACTGTAAAGTTAAAAATAAAGTTCTCTTAGAAATTAACTATAATTTTAAATTTGCAGACCTCTTATCTATTACTTCTTATTTTTTACTTCTTACTCTTACTTCTTACCTACTCTACAAATTCATATTTTACATTGTAAATTCTAAGTTAAAAACATTTATTCATCTAAAAATATTAAAACAGTAAAAATATTAAAACAGAATGTTATTATTATAACAGTTTTTATAGTTTTATATATCAGTTATATAACAGATTATTTTTACACCCCTTGTTTTTACTCTATCTCCTTAAATTACTACAAGTAATTTTTATACAACTATCAAAAAATATTTAACAAACTTTTGGACAAACCGGGGACGGTTCATTAATTTTATAACTATTTTAGTTATAAAAT
>NZ_CABDWS010000066.1 GCF_901447495.1 Haloimpatiens lingqiaonensis | reverse complement strand
ATATAGGATTATACGATTATATGTTAATATAATATTTATATAAATAATTACAGAATTTTAATTAAAATATTTGAATAAAGTCTTTGTTAGGGATTAGAGACTAAGTTTAAGAGGTGTAAAATGGACAAGTCATCTAAATTGTATAGAAAAGCAGTTAAAGTTTTTGAAAAAGGTTATATAGATAAAGCTTTAAATATAAGTAAAAAAAGTTTACAGTGTAATAATAAAAATAGTTCCACATTGAATTTCATAGGATTACTTTATTATTTTAAAGGAGAGCTAGGTAATGCTCAAAAGATGTGGAATATAAATTATAAATATAATGGAGATATGGTATCTAAAAAGTATTTGCAAGATAGTAAGAATGATAAGGAAAGATTGTCCTTGTATATAAAAGGGGTTAAACTTTATGATGATATAAAGATAAACGATTCCTTAGAAATGTTTACTCAATGTGAAAAAAGTGATTTTAATTGTATAAATTTAAATAATTATATAGCTAGTTGTTATATAAAAAAAGGTGATTATAAGAAAAGTGAAGATTACATAAACAAGGTTTTAACCATGGATAGATACAATGAAGCAGCTATTAAAAATAAAAAAATGCTTCAGAAATATGGAGTTATTAATAAAAGTTATAAAAAAGAAATAACTTGGATTATAGCAATAATGTTAATTGTTATAGTTAGCTTCTTAACAGCTATTGGATTAAGAAAATATTTAAAAAAATTCAAAGATAGTAATTCGCAAAAAATAGTTGTGAAAAAAGAGTATAAAGAAAAAAATGAAGATAAAAATAAAGATAAGGTAGAAAAAAATCAGCAGAATAAACAAAATAAAAATAGTATTGGAACTAATAATAAAAATTCTAATGATACAAAGAATAATGCTGATAACCAAAAGGGGATTGCTCAAAAACAGGCATTTGATTTAAATATAATAAATGCATATATAAGCGAAAAAGATTTTTATAAAATATATAACTATATAGAAAATATTAAAGAAGAACAATTGACTATAAATGAAAAATTAGCATATCATAAAAGTGTAGAATTATTAAGAAGTGAAGGAGTAAACTTTTTTTACCAAAAGGCTTTAGAGGAAAATAAAAATAATAAAATAAAAGAAGCAAAAGAAGATTTAATAAGGGCTAAGAAGTTTTCTGATAATAATTATCTTCAAGAGCATATATTGTATTTTTTAGCTACTACCTATGAAAAGGAAGAAGATATACAAAATGCATTGGTATATTATAATGAGTATAGAGATAATTATGCAAAGGGAAATTATGAAGAAGTAGTACTATATAAATTAGCTATACTAAATAGATTTAACGATATTAATTTAGCTAAAAAATATGCAAGGGAACTAAAAAATTATTATGGCAGTTCCATTTATAATAATTCTAAAATAAACGATATACTCAATGGAAAGTAAAATACAAATGATATATGATTTACAGAATATATGTAATTCATATTGTGAAAAAGTAATTAGATGTGCTTGACTTTAATAATAAAAAGCTATAAAATGTAAATATAAAGATACCCTATGGGGGTACGAGGAGGTTATATTATGGTTAAGGAAATAAGTTCAATGAATTTTAATACAGAGGTTATGGAGGAAAATGTTCCAGTAGTAGTGGATTTTTGGGCAACTTGGTGTGGACCATGCAGAATGTTAGGACCAGTTATAGAAGATGTTTCTAATGAGTTATCAGGTAAGGCTAAATTTGTTAAAGTAAATGTAGATGAAAATCCAGATATAGCTCAAAAATATGGAATAGCAAGTATACCAACAGTAATGGTATTTAAAGGTGGTTCTGTAGTTGGAAATATGGTAGGTTTCAGACCTAAAAATGAAATAATGAAAGTGTTAGAATCACATATTTAGTATAGATAAAATTCATCTCTCATCGTATATAGGTGGGAGATGAATGTATATATATATTGTTTATATTTTATAAATTGTGTAATTGAACTTTCCCAGTTATAAAATAAAAATATAAATTTGCAGGTAAGTAATGGGATTACTTATTACCTTGTATACTGTAGAACTTAAAATTTATACGTGAAAGTTGAGTTGTGTAATAAATAACCGTAATTTTTACAGGTTAGTCTGTAGAGATACAGTTCACATAGAAGGAAGTGAATAGAATATATGAGCAATAGATATGATATAGCTATAATAGGAAGTGGTCCTGCAGGTTTATCTGCAGCGATTAATGCTAAAATTAGAAATAAAAAAATAATAGTATTTGGAAATGAACAGTTTAGTAATAAACTTATAAAAGCTCCAAGGATAGATAATTATCTAGGTTTCCATGGAATAAAAGGGCAAGAGCTTAAAGAACAATTTGCAAATCATATAAAAGCTATGGATATAAAGATAAATTTTGAAAGAGTAAACAATGTGTATGCCATGGGGGACTACTTTGCACTTATGGCAGGTGATAATAATTATGAGGCTAAAACAGTTATTTTAGCCACTGGTATAGAGTTTACAAGACCTTTAAAAGGGGAAGAAGAATTTTTAGGTAGAGGTGTTGGATATTGTGCTACCTGTGATGCTCCTTTATATAGGAATAAAGTTGTGAGTATAATAGGATATAATAAGGAAGCTGAGGAAGAAGCTAATTTTGTTTCAGAACTGGCAGCTAAGGTTTATTATGTTCCTATGTACAATGGAGTGTATAATATAAAAAGTACTGTAGAACTTGTAAAAGATACTCCATTAGAGGTTATAGGAGATTTAAGGGTTAGAAAATTAGTGTTGAAAAATAGAGAGATAGAAACCGACGGGGTATTCCCACTAAAGGATAGTGTACCGCCAAGTCAATTGGTTCCTGGGCTAGAAATGGAAGATGGACATATTAAAGTAGATAGGCATATGCAGACTAATATACCAGGATGCTTTGCCTGTGGAGATTGTGTGGGAAGACCTTATGCATATATGAAATCAGCTGGAGAAGGTCAAGTGGCGGCGTTGAGAGCTGTAAATTTATTAGATAACAGGACAAAATAGTAACAACTATATGGAAAATGATAAATAGTAAATCATAGAATATAAAAAATAGGTATAAAAAATTATATGAAACAAAAAAGGCTATGTGAGGAGAATTAGGACTCTCTTTAATATAGCCTTTTTAATTAAAAATCCCTAACCACTTATTTTACTGCAAAAAATATGTGGTTTCCTATGGACTTGGGATTCTTTTTATTTATGTTTTTCATCCAACTACAGGTAGATATTTTAGGATTATAAAAAAATACAGCCTTTGAAGTGGGATCTTTTCCTTTTAAAGCATCTAGTACTGCTCTGTAACTTTCATCATTTGGTTTTACGTCGATCCTACCATTTTTAACACAAGAAAAGGCATTTTTTTGTGTTACAACTCCTTCTACGGTGTTTGGAAAATCAGGACTAACTAATCTATTTAATATAACAGAAGCCACTGCTACTTTTCCATCATATGGTTCCCCACGACTTTCAGCATAAACTATTTGAGACATTAAGAATATGTCGTCATTGCTAATGTAGTAAGCTTTTTTGTCATTAAAAACCGCCACCAATCCATTTTCTTTCTCTTTGTATAAATTTTTAGTAGAATTTTCGTATTCTAGTGGTACGCTTTCCTTGCCTAATACTTCTACCTTTGTTAGACCAATACATAAGGTAAATATTAAAAGAAAAGCTTTAAATTTTTTCATTTTTTTCCTCCTTTTATTCTTGCAAAATATACGGCAATAGGAAAAGGTGAAAGCCTAATAAAAGGCTATTATAAATTCAAATAACATGAATTTATTGATAGTATTCCCCACTAGAAAAAAATAATACAAATAATCATAAAAAAATCTATTATTTTTCACTTAATGAATAAAACCCCAATTATCATAGGGTAATTGAGGTTGTTTTTATAAAAATTTATTTATAAATAGATTTTTTTAATTCTTTATATAAATTTGTAAAGTTTTCTTGGTTTATATTTACATTTGCTAATTTAGCATTTGCACTATCATATAGAGCATTTAGTTCTTCTATATCTACAACAGTATTTCCATTTTTAACTTGTTCTATGCTAATTGTGTATTTGAAATTTTGTAAATAATCATCATAATCATTTAGTAATGTTTTTAAAGAGTTATAGATAGTAATTTGATTTTCTGGAATGCTTATGGCATACAAATCCTTGCTAATTATCTTTATTTGTGATAAGTCTTCATTTAAGTTATCTAACAAGTCACTGTAGTGTATTTTGCCTTCCCTAACCTGAGGTAGCAAAGTAAAGTAGTCCTTTTTTGTTTTAGAAAAATTCATATATACAGAATCGATTTTTTCGGAAAAATCCATCAGTTGATTTAGAGAGATTTCCTTATCACGAAACTTTTTAAATTCCTCATAAGTATAGTTAGTAGAAGCATTTATAAGATCAGATACTGGTTTTAGAGAATTTAAAGATAGCTTATCCATGGTAAATGCAGAATAGTATTTTTCACATTCCCTGTAGCAATACTTTATATTATCAATATTTTTTTGATAGTTTGTATTAGTAGGATCTTTCAGTAAATTAATTAAATAGTTATATATAGATATATTTTGTTTTAAGCCACTAATTAAATAATTATAGGAGTCCTTATATTTTGCTGGAGGCGTTATGTTATTTAATTTATTTTTTATGTCATTTAATTGTTTTGCTCTTTTTAACGAATCCTCTGATATGACTTTGGGATCAAATTTATCTTTAAAGTTTAAATTTTCTACACCAGAATTAATCTTATTTATTGAATTTACCACATTACTTATATTTGCTTTATAGCCATTAAAGGACTTATTTATAGAAAAGTAATATGTAGTAAAGAAAACTAATGCTATAATAGCTATAATTCCAGATATAATAGAAATTTTTATTATAATTTTTTTAGATTTATTCTCCATGACTTACCCTCCTCATATATCATTTATACTTTTATATTATCATAAATTCTATAATATTCTAATTATTTTAGTTTAATTTAGTTTATGTTTTTTATACTATAAATAATTGTCATAGTGTATAATTATATTATAAGATTATAAAAGAACAACGTATTAGAAGAAGGTGGAATTATGCAAGCATTGAATATAATAATAAAAACTATTAAGGATATGAGTATAATTTCCTTATTGGATATAATTGTAGTAGCTTATATATTTTACAAAATATATAATTTAATAAAAGAGACTAGAGCAGAACAACTCCTTAAAGGAATAATTCTCATATTTTTAATGATACCTGTAAGTAGTTTTTTACATTTAGATATGTTAAATTGGATTTTAAATAAAACCTTGCCCATAGGACTTTTAACTTTTGTTGTTATTTTTCAACCAGAAATCAGAAGGGCTCTTGAGCATATAGGGAGGAGCACCTTCGATAAACATATAATAGAAGATGATGAAACTATGGATAAAGTTATTACTGAGGTAGTTACTGCTGTAGAAAATTTGTCAGAAAGTAAAACAGGGGCATTGATTGTTATAGAGCAGAGAACTGGATTAGCAGAAATAATTAATACGGGAACTAACATAGATGCGGTTGTTAGTTCAGCGCTTTTAGAAAATATTTTTGTAGTAAATACTCCTCTGCATGATGGTGCTACTATAATACGAAATGACAGAATAGTGTCCTCAGGATGTGTTCTTCCTCTTACAAACAATAATAATATAAATAAAAAGTTGGGTACAAGACATAGGGCAGCTATAGGTATTTCGGAGAATTCAGATGCTTTAACTATTATTGTATCAGAAGAAACAGGAACTATTTCATTAGCAGTAAATGGTGGATTAACAAGAAATTATGATAAAGATAAATTAAAGGATATATTGATAAAGATAATGCAATTTAGAAAAAAGAAAAAGAGTTCTTTTAAAGAGAAGGTGAAGGGATGGATAAAAAGAGAAGAAAAGATTTCATAATAAAAATATGCTGCCTAATAGTTGCCTTTGGATTATGGCTTTATATATCAAATATTGAAAATCCTATAAAGACCACAGTTATAAGAAATGTTCAAGTAAATATTGTAAATAAGGATGTATTATCACAATACGATTTAGTACAGTTGCCTAAGCAAAGTTATACGGTAAATGTAACAGTAAAGGGTGCTACTAGTGAAATTTATGCCATAAAACCATCATCTTTTAAGTTGGAAGCGGACATAAGTAATTATGCACTTAAAAAAGGAACTATGAAAATACCCGTTGAAGTGAAAAGTTCTCCAGGAAATGTAAGCATAATAAATCCAGAGAGTTTATGGGTGAAAATGGAGTTGGATAATTTTTCTCAAAAGAAAGTTCCAGTAAAGCTAAATATTAAAGGGGAGGCAAAGGCCGGGTTTAAAACAGCAGAGCCATTAGTTACCCCTGATACCGTTACAGTTAGTGGGGCAGAACAGTATGTAAATTATGTAAATGCAGCTTCTATAGATATAGATTTGACTAATGAAGAAAAAAATATAGATGAAACCTTTAAGGTAATTCCAGTAGATATATCTGGAAGCAAGGTGGATTATGTTTCGGTGGAACCATACCAGGTTAAAGTTCAAATTCCCTTAGATAAAACCAAATACGTTCCAATAGAAGCGAGCATTAAGCCCTCAAAAGATAAATTTTTTACCAGTGTATCTATTATACCAGAAAGCATATCTATTTCAGGTGATGCATATAAACTTAAAAAAGTAGAAAAAATATTCACGGAGGATATTGACTTAAATAGCTTCAATAGTGGTGACACTGTTGAAGTACCATTGAAAATTCCAGAGGGTATAAAGACTTCTTACTCGGGAAAAGTTAAAGTAAAGATAACATACAATACTGTAATTCAAAAGAATATAGCTTTAGATGTAAAAACTAAAAATCTAAAGGAAGGTTTAGAAGCAGTTTTAAATGATAAGGAAATTTCAGTAGTAATATCAGGTACTGATGATAAAATAAAAGCACTTAAAAATACAGATTTAAGTTGTTACGTGGATCTTAATTCATTAGGTGAGGGTACTTATAATGTGCCAGTTAAAGTGGTAATTCCTGATGATATAAATGAAGTTTCGTATAGCCCTCAAACTATTAAAGTAACAATAAAAAAGAAGGAAGTGAGCAAAACTAATGACAATTAGAGTAAATAATATAGTATTAGACATAGATGAGGATATGAGCTTAGTTAAAGAAAAAGCTTTAAAGAAGATTAAATTAAAAGAAAAATATGTAGAAAGTTTTAAAATACTTAGAGAGTCTATAGATGCTAGAAAAAAGGATAAGATTAAGTTTAATTATACTGTAGAAGTTAATTGTGAAAAGGAGTCTAAGGTAGTTTCTAGAGCAAATAATAAGGACGTTAAATTAGAGGATACAGTATACAGGGATGAAATAGTTTTTGGAAACAAAAGTTTAGATACTAGGCCAATAATAGTAGGTATGGGACCGGCAGGGATGTTTGCCGGTCTTATTATGGCTGAAAAAGGATATAAACCCATTATAGTGGAAAGAGGGCAAAAGGTAGAAGAAAGAACGGAATCTGTACAGGAATTTTGGAAAAGCGGTAAGTTAAATATAAATTCTAATGTACAATTTGGAGAGGGCGGTGCAGGAACTTTTTCAGATGGTAAATTAACCACTAGGATAAAAGATGTTAGATGTGATTATATATTGGAAAAACTAGTGGAGTATGGGGCGCCAGAGGAGATTATATACAAGGGGAAACCACATATAGGAACTGATATATTGAAAATAGTAGTTAAAAATATAAGAAAAAGAATAATTGAGTTAGGTGGGGAAGTTAGGTTTAATAGTTTACTTCAGGATATAGTGATGGAAAAGGGCAAAATCAAATATGCAGTGATAAATGGAGAGGAAATACCTTGTGAGGTTCTTATTTTAGCTATAGGACATAGTTCAAGAGATACATATACCATGCTATACAATAATAAAATATTTATGTCACCTAAGCCTTTTGCCATAGGAGTTAGAGTAGAACATCTTCAAGAATTTATGAATGTGAACCAATATGGAAAATATGCTAATCACCCTAGATTAAAAGCAGCAGACTATAGATTAAGTTATACTAGTAAAGCTACAAATAGAGCTGTTTATAGTTTTTGCATGTGTCCTGGGGGAGATGTAGTAGCTGCTGCTTCAGAAGAGGAAAGATTAGTAACTAATGGTATGAGCTATTATAAAAGAGATGGTGAAAATGCAAACTCTGCAATAGTAGTAGCTGTATCACCAGAGGATTTTCAATCTAATAGTCCTTTAAGCGGCATGGAATTTCAGAGACATTATGAAGCTTTGGCTTATAAGACAGGCGGTGGTGGATATATTGCACCATTACAGCTATTAGGAGATTTTTTAAAGGATCAAAAGAGCAGTAGGCTTGGAAGGGTTAAGCCCACATATACGCCAGGATACAATTTTGCAGATTTAAGAGAATGCTTACCTAAGTATGTTGTAGATACTATGAAGGAAGGATTTATGGACTTTGATAAAAAAATAAAAGGTTTTGCAGCAGAGGATACTATTTTAACAGGTATAGAAACTAGAACCTCAGCGCCTGTAAGAATTGAAAGAAATGAAAATTTAGAAAGTATATCTGTAAAAGGCCTTTATCCAGCAGGTGAGGGAGCAGGATATGCAGGAGGCATAGTATCAGCAGCAGTGGATGGACTTAAAGTAGCAGAAAATATTATGAAGGAATATAAACCTGGCATTTAAATTTTATTAAAAAATAGATTTTATTCTGAATTTTTGTTAAAATAAAAATAATGGGGAATTTTATTATAGGGGGTAATATAATGATTGGGAGAAAATATGTTTTAGTAATTAACCCAGGCTCTACCTCTACCAAAATAGCCATATATCAAGGTGAAAACTGTGTGGTATCACACAATCTTTCTCATGACTCAGAAGAAATAAAAAAATATAATAAAATTTATGACCAAAAGGACATGAGAACAGATAAGATATTGAAATGGCTAGAAGAAAATAATATAAGTTTATCAGAACTTCAGGGAGTAGTAGGTAGAGGTGGGCTTTTAAGACCTATGCCAGGAGGAACCTATAAAGTTACAGAAGCTATGCTTGAAGATTTAAAGTTAGGATATCAAGGACAACATGCTTCAAATTTAGGTGGAATTATAGCAGAGGAAATAGGAAAGAAAGCAGGGGTTACTTCCTTCATAGTAGATCCAGTGGCAGTGGATGAAGTTGATGAAGTGGCTAGAATATCTGGTTTGCCAGAGATTCCAAGAAGATCCTTGGTTCATGCTTTAAATGTGAAGGCAGTTACTAGAAGAGTATGCAAAGAACTTAACAAGTCCTTTTGGAAGAGCAGTTTTGTAGTGGCACATATAGGTGGAGGAATAACTGTTTCACCAGTTAAAAATGGTAGAATATTAGATTGCAATAATGCTAATGAAGAGGGACCTTTTTCCCCAGAAAGAGCAGCTGGACTTCCAGTAGGAGACTTAGTTAAATTGATTTTTAGCAAGAAATATGATGAAAAAGAATTTAGGAAAAAAATTATTGGTGAAGGCGGATTAGTAGGATATTTAGGAACTAATGATGCTAGAAAAGTAGAGAAAATGATAGAAGCTGGAGATGAAAAAGCATTATTGGTATTTAAAGCTATGGCATATCAAATAGCTAAAGAAATAGGAGCTATGGCTACAGTAATAAATGGTAAAGTTGATGGTATAATTTTAACTGGAGGAGTGGCTTATGATAAGAAAATAGTAGATTGGATAAGCCAAATGGTTGAATTTATCGCTCCAGTACATGTAGTCCCTGGGGAAGATGAGATGTTAGCTTTGGCACAAGGAGCATTAAGAGTTATAAATGGACAAGAAAATGCTAAAATTTATGAGGAAGAGGTGCAGATGTAATGATAAAAAATTTTCATGAGGTTTTACAAAAGGCTAAAAGTATAGAAAGAAAAATAGTATCTGTAGCAGTGGCTCAAGATGAGCCAGTCCTTATGGCTATTAAAAATGCCAAGGAAAGTGGAATTGCAGATGCTATATTAGTAGGAGACAAGGAAGAGATAATTTCTATTGGAACAAAAATAGGAATGAAAATGGGTGATTACCAGATAATTGATGAAAAGGATTACAAAAAAGCTGCATTAAAAGCTGTAGAATTGGTATCTTCAAAAAAAGCAGATATGGTTATGAAAGGGCTTATAGATACAGCTAACTTTTTAAGAGCAGTGTTAAATAAGGAAATTGGTCTTAGAACAGGAAGTTTGATGTCACATGTAGCAGTATTTGAAATACCAACTTTAAATAGATTATTATTTTTAACTGATGCAGCATTTAATATGTATCCAGAGCTTAAGGAAAAAATTGATATAGTAAATAATGCAGTTAAAGTGGCTCATTCTGTAGGAATAGAGTGTCCAAAGGTAGCTCCAATATGTGCAGTAGAAGTGGTTAATCCTAATATGCCAGCTACCCTAGATGCAGCAACTCTTTCAAAAATGAGTGATAGAGGACAAATAAAGGGATGCGTTATAGATGGACCTTTAGGACTTGATAATGCTATTTCTGAAGAAGCAGCAAGACATAAAAAGGTTTCAGGACCAGTGGCTGGACAGGCAGATATAGTATTAATGCCAAATATTGAAGCTGGAAATGTAATGTACAAAACTTTAACCTATACAACTAATAGTAAAAATGGTGGACTTTTAGTGGGAACTTCAGCACCAGTAGTATTGACTTCAAGAGCAGACAGTGAAGAAACAAAATTAAACTCAATAGCATTAGCTGCACTTGTAGCAGAGCTTTTAAAGAAAAATAAATAAAATTATATACCAATATGGAGGAGAAGTTATGTCATATAAGTTATTAATAATAAACCCAGGCTCTACATCAACAAAAATAGGTGTATATGAAGATGAAAAACAAATATTAGAAGAAACTTTAAGACATTCAGCTGAAGAAATAGGAAAATATAATTCTATATTTGAACAGTTAGATTTCAGAAAAGAGGTAATATTAAAAGTATTAAAAGAAAAGGATTTTGATATAAAAACTTTAGACGCTGTAGTTGGAAGAGGTGGACTTTTAAAACCTATAGAAGGCGGTACATACAGTGTAAATGAAAGAATGCTTGAAGACTTAAAAATTGGAATACAAGGACAGCACGCATCAAATTTAGGTGGAATACTTGCAAATGAGATTGCAAAGTCTTTAAATATTCCTTCTTTCATAGTAGATCCTGTAGTTGTAGATGAAATGGAGGAAGTAGCAAGAATATCAGGTATGCCAGAAATAGAAAGAAAGAGCATATTCCATGCATTAAACCAAAAGGCAGTTGCTAAAAGATATGCAAAAGAAAATGGAAAGAAATACGAAGAATTTAATTTAATAGTAGCTCATATGGGTGGAGGAGTTTCTGTAGGGGCTCATAAAAAAGGAAAAGTAGTAGATGTTAACAATGCACTAGATGGAGAAGGACCATTTTCACCAGAAAGATCTGGAGGACTTCCTGTAGGTGATCTTACTAAAATGTGTTTCAGTGGAAAATATACATTAGAGGAAATGAAGAAAAAGATAAATGGAAAAGGCGGTTTTGTAGCTTATTTGGGAACAAATAATGCTAAAGAAGTTGGAGATAAAGCAGTTGCTGGAGATAAACAGTGTAAATTATTATTTGACTCTATGGCTTATCAAGTAGCTAAAGAAATTGGTAAATGCGCTGCAGTATTATGTGGTAAGGTAGATGCTATAATATTAACTGGGGGCATAGCTTATAGCAAAGATATGCAGCAAGCTATAAAGGAAAAGGTAGAGTTCATAGCTCCATTAGTTGTATATCCAGGAGAAGACGAGCTATTAGCTTTAGCACAAGGTGGACTTAGAGTTTTAACTGGGGAAGAAAAAGCTAGAGAATATAAGTAAAAATATAGAGCTTGAATTTATAATTAAAAATCTTAAATATACAGTATAACGGTTATTATTTGAAAAATACTGGAAGCAAATTATCTATTGTAAACGATATTAATTAGGTGTAAAGTATAAGTAAGGGACAAAATGAATTTTTGAAAAGAGAGTTGATGTGCATGAGCAAAATAAGAATTTTTACCGGTCATTTTGGCAGTGGTAAAACAGAAATAGCAATAAACACAGCAATAGATTTAAAAAAACAAGGCAAAAAAGTAACCATTGTGGACATAGACATAGTAAATCCCTATTTTTGTGTAAGAGATTTAAAAACGAATTTAGAAGAACAAGGAATAAAAGTTGTATCTTCTAATCCAGAATATGTTAATGCAGAGTTAATGGTTGTCCCTTCAGAGGTAATGACTGTTTTTAATGATGATGATGATCATGAGGTAATAATTGACGTTGGTGGAGATGAGCAAGGAGCTATAGCACTAGGACAGTATAATAGATATTTTAGACAATATGGTTACCAAATGTATTTTGTAATTAACAATAACAGGCCTTTAACTAAGGAGTCAGAGGATACAGAAAAATTTCTAAAGGATATAGAGAGGACTTCAAGATTAAAAGTAACAGGCCTAATAGCCAATAGCAATATGTCCTATGAAACAGAAATTCATCACGTACTAGAGGGACATAGAAAAACTATGGAGTTATCTAAAAAATTAAATATACCTTATAAATATTTAACTTGTAGGAAGGATTTGGTAGAACAAATTAAGAATAAAGTAGATGTAGAGGTATATGGATTAGATATATTCATGAAACCACCTTGGAGGTAATTTTTTTAATTAGATAATTCAGAAATTTTATATTAATATTATTATTGGTAATTTTGTGAAATATAAATTTAATATATAAAGGGGGTAGTGTTATGCCAAGAGTAACTTTCAGAGAAGATAGATGTAAAGGATGTGGCAACTGTATAGAAGCTTGTCCTAAGAAAATAATATCATTTTCTGACAAAATGAATGTGAAAGGTTACCATCCAGCAACAGTAACTGAAGAGAAAATGAAAGAATGTATAGGATGTGCTTCTTGTGGAAGAATGTGTCCAGATGCTGTAATAACAGTTGAAAAAGAAGAAAAATAATCTATAGGGGGGAAAGACAATGGGAGAAAAGGTTTTAATGAAAGGTAATGAAGCTATAGCTGAAGCTGCAATACAAGCTAACTGTAAAGCTTTCTTTGGATACCCAATAACACCACAAACAGAAGTAGCTGCATATATGTCTAGAAAAATGCCTAAAATAGGCAGAGTATTTATACAAGCAGAAAGTGAAGTAGCTGCTATAAATATGGTATATGGTGCTGCAGGTACTGGAGTAAGATGTATGACATCTTCAAGTAGCCCTGGAATAAGCTTAAAAGCAGAAGGAATATCATATATTGCAGGAGCAGAGCTTCCATGCGTTATTATAAACATAGTAAGAGGAGGCCCAGGACTTGGAAGTATACAACCAGCTCAATCAGATTACTTCCAAGCAACTAAAGGTTGTGGACATGGTGATTACAGATTGCCAGTATTTGCACCTTCTTCAATACAAGAAATGGTAGATTTAATTCAAGAGGCTTTTGACGTAGCAGATATGTATAGAACTCCTTGCATGGTAATGGGAGATGGAATGCTTGGTCAAATGATGGAGCCAGTTGAATTTAAAGAAAGAACAGCAAGAAACTTACCAGAAAAAAATTGGGCTGCTAATGGATTACAAGGAAGAAAAGAACACAATGTAATAAATTCATTGTATTTAAAATCAGAAGACTTAGAGCAACACAATATTAAATTACAAAAGAAATATTCAGAAATAGAAAAGAATGAAGTTAAATATGAGTTATATAATTGTGAAGGGGAAAAAGACCTTATAATAGTTGCATATGGTACTACATCAAGAATATGTAAAAATGTTATAAAGGCAGCTAAAGAACAAGGAATAGAATTAGGACTTGTAAGACCAATAACATTATGGCCATTCCCTAACGAAGCTTTTGAAAAGACTGTAAATAACACAAAACATGGATACTTATCAGTTGAAATGAGTTGTGGACAAATGATTGAGGACGTTAAACTTGCTGTTAATGGCAGAAAACCAGTAGATTTCTATGGAAGAACTGGCGGAATGGTTCCTCATCCAGAAGATATACTAGCAAAGGTTAAGGAAATTGTAGGGGGTGTAAAATAATGAAGGTAGTATTTCAACCACCAAAAGCGTTATTAGATGTGCCTACACATTACTGTCCAGGATGTACTCACGGAGTTATTCATAGACTAGTAGCAGAAGTTATAGATGAATTAGGCATAGTGGACAAGACTATAGGAGTAGCTCCAGTAGGATGTTCAGTTCTTGCATATGATTATTTTGCATGTGATATGTTTGAAGCAGCTCACGGAAGAGCACCAGCTGTTGCTACAGGAATAAAAAGAACTAATCCAGACAAGGTAGTTTTCACATACCAAGGAGATGGAGACTTAGCAGCTATAGGAACTGCTGAAATAGTGCATGCTGCTACAAGAGGAGAACACTTAACTACTATATTCGTAAATAACTGTATATATGGAATGACTGGTGGACAAATGGCTCCAACTACATTACCAGGACAAGTTACAGAAACTACTCCTTATGGAAGAGATGTAAACTTAGCTGGTCATCCAATAAGAGTATCAGAAATGATATCTACTTTAACAGGAGCTTGTTATGTTGAAAGAGTTTCAGTAGACAGTGTTCCAAATGTAATAAAAGCTAAAAAAGCAATAAAGAAAGCTTTCCAAAATCAATTAGAAGGAAAAGGTTTCTCATTAATAGAAGTTTTATCAATATGCCCAACTAACTGGGGATTATCACCTAAAGAAGCTATGCAGTGGTTAAGAGATAATATGATGCCATATTATCCACTAGGAGTTAAAAAAGACTCTACTACTGAGGAGGTGAAATAGTATGACACAAGAGGTTATATTTGCAGGTTTTGGAGGACAAGGTATACTTTCCATGGGGAAATTCTTAGCTTATGCTGGTATGGATGCTAATTTAAATGTTTCATGGCTTCCTTCTTACGGACCAGAAATGCGTGGAGGTACAGCAAACTGTTCTGTTATATTATCAAAAGAGCCAGTAGGTTCACCTATAGTTACAGAACCAAGTTCTGTTATAGTTATGAATAGACCATCTTTAGATAAATTCGAAGAAAGCATGGTTAAAGGTGGATTATTAATAATGGATAGTGATTTAGTAAACAGAGATGCTGAAAGAACAGATATAGAAGTTATAAAAATACCTGCTCAATCCGAAGCAGAAAAATTAGGTAGCAAAAAAATAGCTAATATGATTCTTTTAGGAGCACTTGTTAAAAAGACTGGTATAGTTTCTATGGAAGAATTATTAGCAGCACTTAAAGCTCATGGTAAAGAAAAATTCTATGAGGTAAATAAAGCTGCATTAGAAAAAGGTGCAGAATACGCTAAATAAAATTTTAATGCGTAATTGATAATTTAAAGACTAAAGGATTTAACTCTTACTTAAATATCTGAGTTAAACCTTTAGTCTTTTTATAATAATAAAAGGAGTATTGTTGTTGGAGGTTTGATAAAATGGAGAAAAAAAGAGATTTAAGTATATCTGGTTCAGGCTCTATTAGTGGGGGAGAATATAATGAAGTTCGCATATCCGGTTCTGGTAAAGTATTAGGAGATATTATTTGTAAGGATTTTAGAATTAGTGGTTCTGGTAAAGTTGAGGGGAATGTGAAAGCTGAAAATTATAGCATAAGCGGCTCATCTAAAATAATGGGTTCACTGGAATGTGAAAATTTCAAAGTCTCTGGTTCAGCTTATATAATAGGAGATCTTAAAGGAAAATATATGTCTATTTCTGGTAATAACAAAATAGATGGAAGTTTGTATGGAGAAGAAATAAAAATATCCGGAGGAATACATGTAGGAAAAGATTGTGAAGTAGAGAATTTTAAAGCTAGTGGAAATTTTGAAATAGCAGGTTTGTTAAATGCAGAAAATATAGAAGTAGATATAGGGGGGAGGTGTACAGTTAAAGAAATAGGAGGGGAAAATATAAATATTAAAAATGGAGATATAGGAGGATTTGCTTTATTAAACTTGTTTATTAAAAGAAAGCTTTTTGTAGAGAGTATAGAAGGGGATAATATACATTTGGAAAATACTGTTGCTAATATGGTTAGAGGTAAAAATGTATATATTGCAGAAGGATGCGAAATAAATACTTTAGAATATGCTGAAAAAGTTAAGATAGATTCTAATGCTAAAGTTTTAAAAATTAAAGAAGTTTAAAATATATATAATAGGTATAAAATTTTTTACTTGAAATTTTTCTTTAAAACTATATAATAAATATATTAAGGTATTATAGATATATTTGTTAATATAAAAGGCTGAAAGAAAATGAAAGGAGTGAGTATATGCTTCACAAGGTTATAAGTAGGTGTCCCGTATGTAATAATAATCTTTCGGTGACACGATTGGAATGTAAAAATTGTGGTACTATAATACAAAATGAATTTCATTTATCTAAATTTGCCTATTTAAATAAGGAACAAGAAGACTTTATAGAAGTTTTCTTAAAATGCAGGGGAAACATAAAAGATGTTGAGAAAGAACTGGGAATATCTTATCCAACAGTTAGGGCTAAATTAGATGATGTAATATCTGCATTGGGATATACTGTAGATAAAAAAATAAAGTGTGATAAAAAAGAATTAACCAATATAATAAACTCAGAGGATATTTAATGTAAAGCTCCAAACACTAAATTTGTTTGGGGATTTTTTATTGTCAATTGCCTAGATAGGTCAGAAGTTTAGCGCTTAAAAATTTTTGGGGCGTGAGCCCGCTGATTTATAATGAATGATTGAGGGTTAGGTTAAAAACCATAAATTCTGATTTTTGCTGGAAATTTTAGAGAAAAAATTTGCATAATAAAAGCATCCTTTTTATAATAGTTTTGACAAGAAACCAACTTAAAAAGGATGCTGATAAAATGAGTAAAAGTTATTTAAAACAATTACTTACTTATATTAATAAGGTATACGATATAGGTGAAAAAATCAATAACTTAAAAGATAAAAGAATAAAATCTGATGTAAAAATTTCAACAATTACCTTCGTGGTGTTATTTGGATTTATGCTTCAGATAAGAAGTTTCAATAGATTAGAACATTGGCTTAAAAAAGGCAAGTTTAAAAAAGTAATACCTAAAAAAACTAAAATGCCACGCATTGATGCCGTTAGGCGCTCCTTAAGTGATTTTGATTTAGATGGATTAAAAGAAATTCATAAACATATAATAAAAACCATTGTAAAAAATAAAGTATTTAGAAATGGTACTATAGATAAATTAAAAGTAGTTGCCATA
>NZ_CABDWS010000065.1 GCF_901447495.1 Haloimpatiens lingqiaonensis | reverse complement strand
AAGATTTCGTGGGGTAGGGGTAAGTGTATCTATTTTTGCGACCTATCGGTCTGCGGGCTTACCAGCCCTTTAAGTAAATGTAAAAAGATACAATTCCAGTAAAAATAAAATTTTTACTGGAATTTAGGTGCTAAATCTCTGAAATATTACTTATTTTGTTGACAAAAAATTATTTTTAATATATAATAATCCTTGTCGCTAGCATGGATCTTTAGCTCAGTTGGTTAGAGCAACCGGCTCATAACCGGTTGGTCCGGGGTTCGAGTCCCTGAAGGTCCACCATTAATTTAATATTTGGATGAGTTCCCGAGTGGCCAAAGGGGGCAGACTGTAAATCTGTTGCGATTCGCTTCGATGGTTCGAATCCATCTTCATCCACCATAAGAGCTTAAATAAAGCTCTTTTTTTATATATAAATATAAACAAGGTGCTATTCAAAATATATCATTGATATAGCACCTTATAATTATTCATTAGAAACTTTCTTTACAGAAACGGGATTTTCAAATATTCCTCTTTTAACCTCTGTGGCAGTCATATTTTTAGCCTCTAAAAACTCAGTCATGTAATTACAAGCATCCCATGGATTTACTCTTTCTCCGCACGTAAAAACGTCTACTGCTGCATAATGGAGTTCTGGCCATGTATGAATAGTTAAGTGTGATTCCGATATAATTACAACTCCACTGACGCCCTGAGGACTGAATTTATGAAAAGCTACTTCTCTAACTTCCGCTCCAGCCTTTAAAGCTGATTCAACCATTATTTTCTCTATATAGTCTTTATCGTTTAATTTTTCTTCATTACAATCATATATTTCTGCTAATATGTGACGGCCTAAACCATTCATTTACAAACACCTCCATATCTTTTACTCATAGATAAATAAATTTTATCAAAAACATGAAAAAAGTCAATATATCCTATTAAATTCTTCTATATTCGTAGAATAAATTGCTTATGTATTCTTTTACTCTATTTTACTAATGAATATTAACGAAATCATATAAATTAAATACAAAAAAATACGTAATACTAATTTTAGCATACACGTATTTTTTAAAAATATTCTATTAATATTTAAATTATCATTGCATAAATAATCTATTTTATTTTGTTTATAACCGCTTCTATTATCCAATCTGGAGTAGATGCTCCAGCAGTAATTCCCACATTAACTATATCTTCATTTTCAAGAATTTCTGTAGGTATTTCCTCTGCTTTTTCTATATGTATTGTATTATGGCAATTTTTTATACATATTTCATATAGCTTAGTAGTATTGGAACTATGCCTTCCTCCTATCACTATCATGGCATCCACTTTTTTAGATAATTCTTCTGCGCATTTTTGTCTAACTTCAGTAGCACTACAAATAGTATTAAATGCAACTATCTCCTTTGAATACTTTATTATTGAATTTAAAACATTTTGCCAATTCTTTTCTTTTTCAGTAGTTTGTGATACTACACACACCTTTTTAGATATGGATGATGAAATATCAGTTTCATCTTTAGCAACCAAGGCACTATTTTCGCACCATCCATTTATGCCTTGAACCTCTGGATGATTTTTATCTCCAACAATTATAATATTGTATCCCCTGTTAAAATACTCCTCTACTCTCTTTTGAATACTTCCAACATAAGGACAAGTAGCATCTATCACTTCTAGGCCCATTTTTTTTAATTTTTCTAAAATCTCTAGGGAAACTCCGTGGGATCTTATAACTACCACATCTTCCGCATTCAATCTATCCAGTTCATGAATCTCTATAGGATAAATATCCCTTTCCTTTAAGTAATTTATAACATCATTATTGTGTATAAGAGGCCCTAAAGTATAAATCCTTTTTCCCTTTTCCTGTTGGCATTTTATAACCAAATCTACAGCTCTTTTAACTCCAAAGCAAAATCCAGATTTATCTCCTACAATTACATTTTTCATAATTACCTCCACTTATTTAGTATATTATTTATCCGATGACTACCTGCCGTAACACTCCCACTTCTAACAAAGTGGGAGATAACGGCAGCTACGTCCCTGGATAACGATCTCTTAACTTCAGATGGAGTAAAAACTCCATCTGAAGTTAAGAGATCTGTTTATATACACTTTAAGTGTATACTCTACTTTTTAATTCCATCTATATAATAAGATATTTTATCTACCACACCTGGTATATCTAAATTAGAAGAATCTATTTCTATAGCATCCTCAGCTTTAGTTAATGGGCTTATTTCTCTATTAGAATCTATATAATCCCTCTTTTTAATATCTTCTAAAATTTCTTCATAGTTTACTTCTATACCTTTTTCCTCTAATTCCTTATATCTTCTATTTGCCCTAGTTTCTGCGCTGGCAGTTAAAAAAATCTTAAGTTTTGCATCTTTTAAAACTACAGTTCCTATGTCTCTTCCGTCCATTATTACACTGTACTTTTGGGCTATCCTTCTTTGAAGTTCCACAAGCTTTTCTCTAACTTCCTTAATTGTAGAATAATAGGATACATTTTTACTTATTATAGGCATATAAATCTCTTCTGTTACATCTTGACCATTTACTATAAGTTTTTCCCCCTGAAAATGCATATCTAGATTGTTTATAAGTTCCACTAATTCTTCAGTGTTATCAGGCTTTATATTGTTCTGCATAGCTTTTAACGTAACTGCCCTATACATAGCTCCTGTATTTATATACATCAAGGAGTACCTATCTCCTACTAATTTTGCTATGGTGCTTTTCCCTGCTCCTGCAGGACCATCTATTGCTATTGATATATTCAATTTATGCCCACCTTTCATTTAACTATTAATTAATACTTAAAACTCCATACCCGCCAAATATCCCGTAGATAAGGCAATCTGTATATTAAAACCACCAGTTTCCGCATCTAAATCCAATATTTCACCAGCAAAATATAGATTAGAAGCTATTTTAGATTTCATAGTAGAAGGATCTACTTCCTTTACATCTACTCCACCAGAAGTTACAATTGCCTCTGCAATAGGGCGTGTACCCTTAATACTAAATGTTAAGTTTTTAAGTAGATTCACAAGTGTTTTTCTTTCATCCTTAGTTATCAAATTTACCTTTTTAACTGGATCTATTCCGCTTAAAGAAATAATTACATCTATAAGTTTTTTAGGCAATAAATCATCTAAAGAATTTTTAAAATCCTTATTGCAATATTTTTTAAAATCATTTTGAATCCTCTTATCTAACTGCTCATGTGTAAGTGCTGGTTTTAAGTCTATACTTATATTTAGGTTTTTATTTTGGTTTATTATATTACTGCCTGTTAAAATTATAGGACCTGATAACCCAAAATGAGTAAAAAGCATTTCACCAAAATTCTTATATACAGGCTTATTGTTACCTTCACTATAGATTTTAACTTGAACATTTTTAAGTGAAAGCCCCTGTAATTCCTTTACCCAGCTTTCTTTAACTTCTATAGGCACTAATGCTCCCTTAGGTTTTACAATACTATGCCCTAGAGATTTAGCCAGTTCATATCCAAATCCATCTGAACCAGTTTGAGGATAAGAGCATCCTCCTGTACAAAGTATAAATTTATCTCCATATAAAATTTCACCAGAAGATAATTTAACCCCTTTTATCTCCTTGTCCTTGGTTACAAAACTTCTAACATCAGAATTTAATCTTAATTCCACATTATTTTTAATTAATGTATCTTCAAAGGCTCTTATTATATCAGAGGATTTATCTGATGCAGGAAAAACCCTATCGCCTCTTTCAATCTTAAGTTTAACCCCATTTTCCTCTAAAAAATTCATAGTGTCTGTATTAGTAAAAGTATATAATGCACTATAAAGAAAATTTGAGTTAGTAGGAATAAACTGAAAAAATTCACTTATATCCTTATAATTAGTTACATTACATCTGCCCTTACCTGTTATAAAAAGTTTTTTACCTAGTTTTTCATTTTTTTCAAGTAGTATAACCTGATTTTTATTTTTAGAAGCAGCTATAGCTGCCATCATTCCACCTGGGCCACCACCTATTACAATAATCTTTGCCAATGTATCACCGCCTTATAATACTTACTATTATAATTTAATATAATAACAGTAATTATTCAATAGAATTATCCCAATATGCTTAAAGGTTTTTTTACATAGTTATATATATATGTCTATATTTCTTTTGTACTATTCGTAATCTGTTTTCAGTATTTGGCGAACATATTAAAAGTTTTTTTGCATTAAAAAAGAGGGTATTAAACCCTCTTTTTTCATCAGTGCTTATATAAGGATTAGTACCATCCTCTTAGTTTCATAGCAGTAGCAACTTTCTTAATTGAGTGCATGTAAGCTGCTTTTCTCATTGGAACTGAGTATTCTTCTTTTATTGACCAAATAGCATTGAATGCATTTATCATGGCTATTTCTTCTTTTTCTTCTACTTCTTTTTCTCCCCAATAGTATCCATATAGGTTTTGTACCCATTCAAAGTAAGAAACAGTAACTCCACCAGCATTAGTTAATATGTCTGGAGTAACAGTTATTCCTTTTTCATTTAATATTTCATCTGCTTCTGGAGTTATTGGTCCATTAGCTGCTTCACAAACTAATTTAGTGTTTATTAATTTAGCAACATCAGCTGTAACAGCATTTTCAAGAGCTGCTGGAATTAATATATCTACGTTTAATCCCCAGAATTCTTCCATTGATAATTTTTTAGCACCTGGGAAATCTACTAAGTTACGATGTTCTCCCATATATGCATTCATAGCTTCGAAATCTAAGCCATTTTCATTGTATATTACATATGTTCCAACTTCTCTGCACCATTCTGCAACAGCTACAACTTTAGCACCTAATTTAATACAGTTTTTAACTGTAAACCTTCCAACGTTACCAAAGCCTTGAACTGCTACCTTAGCACCGTTCATATCAATACCTAATTTTTTAGCCGCTTCTCTTGCAGTTACTGCAACACCAAATCCTGTAGCTTCGTTTCTTCCTTTTGATCCACCAAATTCAACTGGTTTACCAGTGAATGTTCCCATTGCACTGTGGCCAACTAATTTGTTGTATTCATCAACAAACCAAGACATTATTTGTCCATTTGTGTTAACGTCTGGTGCTGGAACGTCTACTTTTTCACCGATTAATTTATATATACCATCAACATATCCTCTACATAATCTTTCAAGTTCACCCTCAGATAATTCTCTAGGATCAACGATTATTCCACCTTTTCCTCCGCCATATGGGATTCCAGTTACAGAACATTTGAAAGTCATCCAGATTGATAGAGCTTTAACTTCATCTAAGCTTACGTTTGGATGGAATCTTACTCCGCCTTTTGTTGGACCTACAGCATCATTATGTTGAGATCTAAAACCTTTGAATACCTTTACAGAACCATCATCCATTTTTACTGGTATAGATACTTCAATAACTCTTAAAGGTTCTTTTAATAATTCGTAAACTGAAGCCTCCATTCCTAATTTGTCGCAAGCATCTTTAACTTGCTTTTGAGCATTTACCAATGGATTTAAAGTTTCTTTTGCCATAATTATTACCCCCTAATAAAATTTGCATGTTATACTTCATTATATATTATTATTGCATTTCATCTTTCTCACATAATACTATATTCGATACCATTCATATTTATCCTTCTTTTTTTTTAAAAATTTTAAAAATTTTATTTTTATTTTATGAAATATAAATTTCATAAATTTAAGCGATATAAATGTAACAACCTGTAACATTTATATCGCCTATTAAAAATTAATTATTATTCCTCTTTACTTTTATATGAGTACACTTGATATTCTTCCCATATATCTTCCAAATCAGTAAATGTAGATGATATTTTTTCTTTCTCTCTTAATCCTGCAGCAATTATAAGTGCATTAATAACACTTAAAGGTGCAACTAAAGAGTCAACAAAAGAAGCCATATTACTTTGAGCTATTAATGAATAATCCGATCTAGCAGCTAAAGGTGATAATAAACTATCTGTAACAGCAACTACCTTTGCATTTCTGCTTTGAGCAAAGCTTAAAGCTTCTATAGTTCTAGTAGCATATCTTGGAAAACCTATACCTATTACTAAATCATTTTCAGTCAAACCAAGCATTTGTTCAAATATATCACTCATACCATATCCCACAACCTTAACATTGTCCAATATTAGATTTAAGTAGAAACCTAAAAATTCTGCTAAAGCAGTGGAACTTCTAAGTCCTATAATATATATTTTTTTAGACTTAAAAAGAAGGTCCACCACATCCTCAAAAGTCTGATGATTAATCTTTTCTAAAGTGGATCGTATATTTTCTATATCTGATTTTAATACACCCTTTAAAGCATTATGTTCTGTTATTAAATCATTTGAAAGTTCTATCCTTTGAACTGTAGTCAATTTATTTTTTATAAGTTCCTGAAGAGCCTTTTGAAGTTTAGGATATCCTGAAAATCCAAGTTCATTAGCAAATCTTACTACAGTTGATTCACTTACCCCTACACTTATTCCTAGTTTTGCAGCTGTCATAAAAGCTGCCTTATCATAGTGCTTCAATATATATTCTGCAATTAACTTTTGTCCTTTGCTTAATCGTGGAAATTTTATTTGAATGGTTCTCATTAAATCTTGTCTACTATCTTCCATAGTTATTCAACCCTTTCTTCAATACTATTATTGTAATGAATTATATAATTCATTTTATCATCTATTGAAGAACTTAGCAATATTTCTTTCATTTGTTTGTTAATTTTCTTTATAAATAAGAAAATAGCTAATTTATTTCTTTTCTATAACTAAAAGTATTGGCGGGTCATTACTTCTATTTAAATAACTGTGCATCATTACACTAAAATCTTTTTTTGAAAGCTTTTCTACAAAACTTAAAATAGTCCCCTTTTCCTCCTTACCTGCTTCATGACCCCAATATATGCATATAGTTATTATACCCCCACTGTTTAAAAGTTTTAATGATGCATCCAAACTTTCTAATGTACTCTGAGCCTTAGTAGTTATGTTTTTATCTCCACCAGGCAAATAGCCTAAATTGTACATTACACAGTCTACCCTATCAATAACATATTTATCTATATACTCATGAGAGCTATTTATTGCCACCACATTTTCTTTTCCCCTATTCTTGTAATTCTCCACAGCATAGCTCTGAATATCAAAAGAATATACCTTTTTAAAAATAGAACTTAAAAAATCAGAATCATGTCCATTGCCTAAAGTAGCATCTATTGCTACATCAAAATTACTACAATAGTCTTTTATTATATCTTGTGCTAATCCACTTATACTATTACCGTACTTAAACATTCCTCTTCTCCTTATAGTGTAAAGTTAAATTATTTTATTTATAAATTTTTTATATAGTTAATTTCTTCTTCAGTAAGATATCTCCATTGTCCTTCCTGCAAGTTTTTCATTTCTAGTCTTCCTATAGCTTTTCTCTTAAGTTCCATTACAGGGTGATTTATAGCATCGCACATTCTTCTGACCTGCCTGTTTTTACCTTCATGTATAATAATATGTACTTTAGCCTTTTCTGGATTTTTATCTATTATAACTAGTTTTGCATTTGAGGTTATATATCCGCCAATATCAACTCCATTACAAAACCTATCTATTTGGTCTTTGTTTGGAACCCCTTCTATAATAGCCTCATATAACTTATCTATTTCTTCCCTTGGGTGTATAAGTTTATTATATACATCACCATCGTTTGTAAGTAATATAAGCCCTGAAGTATCATAATCTAACCTACCGATTGGATAAATTCTTTCTTTAGTTTTAACTAAATCCAAAACCGTTTTCCTTCCTTTTTCATCTTTAACTGATGTAATATACCCTGTAGGTTTGTTTAACATTATATATACCTTTTCTTCTTCTGGTTTTAAGATTTCTCCTCTAAAAACGACCTTATCACTAGAAGGATCTACTTTAAAACCCAGCTCAGTTACTATTTCATCATTTACTTTAACCTCACCATTAGCTATAAATTCTTCACATTTTCTTCTTGATGCCACTCCACATCTAGCCATGTATTTTTGCAATCTTTCCATCATATAAAACCATCCTTTACAATTTAAAATTTAGAATGAAAAATTTAAAATGAATGGTGAAATTCCTATAGAATTTCTTCAATTCATATTTTCAAAACTAAAAAATACTTATCCAAATAGTAAATACTTTTAACACTAATTCATTTTATTATACTTATATATATTTATAAAGACTTATATATAAATTTTATAAAAAATAAAGAGTCCAAGGACTCTTTACAGAAATATATATTAAACATAATCTTTATCTTAATATAAGTGCAATTATAGCAATAGGACCAACTATAAGAGCTACAGCAATTATACCAGAAATTATTTTTTCTTTTACGGTTTTATTGGATTCTATTTTATTTCTTCCCTTGGATGCTTTAGATGGTTTTAATACATTACCTGTCATAGAAATAATATTAGAATGAGAACGAGTAGTTTCTTCATTTACAATTTTATCCCTGTTATTATCCATAAATAACACTTCCTTTTATACCTTTTATAATATTATACTAATATTATACATATTTGTAAACATATATATTGCATTATTCTTTTTACTGACCAATTTAGTAAAATTCTAATTTTATTCTATAATATGCCTTGTAACCCATAGAGTTACTAACATATTCATCTCTAATTTGCACAATATATATATACAACCTAAAAAAAAGGAGGTAATATATATGGCAAGAAACAATAATAGAACTTTAGTACCAGAGGCTAAGACTGGTTTAAACAAATTCAAAATGGAGGTAGCAAATGAACTAAACGTACCTCTAAGCGATTACAATGGAGACCTTACTTCTAGACAAAACGGTTCTGTTGGTGGAGAAATGGTAAAAAGAATGGTTGAATCTTACGAAAGAAATATAAAATAATTAAATAATTAAATCCATTTCCCAAAAGGGGCTGTAGCACTAAGAATAACTCCTACAATATATTGTATGAAAATTCTTAATGCCACAGCCTCTTTTATACTTTAATTTTTGCAATTGCAAGTACTTGTACTTTCTTTATCTGTACTAAATTTTTCACTGTCAGTTGCTATTTCCTTGTTAAATTGCATATGATTAATTTCTTCTTTTAATTTTTTAATTTCATTTAGTAATTTCTTGTTTTCTTTTTTCAAGTTCATCTCTTTTTTTAATCCCAATAATGTACCCACTACAGCACCTAATATTATACATGATACAATTATAACCGCTAGGGAAATATTAAATTGCCACATAAATAATTTTACAGTTATGGCCGCTGCATTTTGAATAGTAAAAATAGTTATCAGCAAAGCAAAAACTAACCAAATAATAAATGTATTTCTCATATTTTTGTCTGAAGTCCCCATGTGAAACTCTCACCTACCTTTTAATTTATTTATTATATATATTAATTATATATTAATTATTCCATTTTCGCACATAAATTTAAATTTCAAATTAAATAAGCATTTTAAGATGAAAATTAAAATTTTTAGAGTATTTACCTAACTTATATTTAAACAAAAACTCCTAAAGGAATTTTATTTTTAAATTTTATATTTTCAATAAATGTATCCTTACACTTGAAAATTAATTATTTTTGTGAAATAATATATTCCTTAAATGAAACACTTGTATAAGATTAAGGAGGGGATTTTGTATGATTAAACCTGTAAAAAGAGTTGCAGCTATACATGATCTATCAGGCTTTGGAAGATCTTCTTTAACAGCTATAATCCCAATCCTATCTACCATGGGATTACAAGTTTGTCCTTTGCCTACAGCTATACTATCTACTCAGACAGATGGTTTTGAAGATTATAGTTTCATAGATCTTACAGATTCCATGGAAAGATATATAAATCACTGGCACAAACTCAAAATTGATTTTGACTGCATATATAGCGGTTTTTTAGGCTCTCCTAAGCAAATAAACATAGTATCAAATTTTATAGATTTATTTAAAACAAATCACACTTTAGTGGTGGTGGATCCTGTTATGGGTGACAACGGAAAGCTATACGATACAATGCCTTTTTCTATGGTTGAAAATATGAGAACGCTAATTACAAAAGCTGATATAATAACTCCTAATATTACTGAAGCTGCTTACCTTATAGGTGAAAATATAAATAAAGATACTATTGTCAATGAAGATTTAATTAAGGATTGGTGTATAAGGCTTTCAGATTTAGGTCCTAATATAGTAATAATAACTAGTGTTCCTGATTCCTCCAATGACAAAAACACTAGTGTAGTTGCATATAATAAAGAAGACGGTGTATTCTGGAAGGTAAGTTGCAAATACATTCCAACTTTTTATCCTGGAACCGGAGATTCTTTTACTAGTGTACTCATAGGAAGCTTACTACAGGGTGATAGCTTACCTATAGCTTTAGATAGAGGTGTACAATTTATAAGTACAGGCATTAAAGCCAGCTATGGATTTAAATACCCTAATAGAGAAGGCATTCTTTTAGAAAAGGTTTTAGATACATTGAAATTGCCTGTGATGATTAGCAGTTATGAAATGCTAAAATAAATATGTAATCTAATGTATTTTTTAATCTAATAGGGCTGTTGCATTAAGTAATTTACATACAATATATTATCTAAAAATTTAGATCTAGCATAATATATCGTAGTATTTATTCTTAGTGCAACAGCCCTTTTACAAAAATATTTTCTATCCTCTAAATTAATGGTTTGTATACTATTTTATTATCTTTAAAATTAGCAACATAAACCTTGGTTCCCTCTAATTCTGTAGATACCACAAATGGAAACTCTACATTAGTTCCAACACCCCATTTACCTTCTTTATTCATACAAACTATAGAAAAAGCACCTGCAGTACCTCTTCTATCAATAAGTTTTTTATTAAATTTTTCTGTAATTATATTTACAGCCTCTTGAGGAGTATATCCTTCTTCCATAAGTCTGACTGCTTCATAAGATATACAACCTTTCATAATATCTTCACCTAATCCTGTAGCCGTAGCACCACCTATTTTACTATCTACATAAAGTCCTGAACCAGGCATAGGAGAATCTCCCACCCTACCTTCTTTTTTCATAAAAAGTCCACTAGTAGATGTACCTGCTGTGATGTTTCCGTATTTATCCAAACATACCATACCTACAGTATCATGCCCATCATAAGGGCTCAAATTTTTTTCTTTAATATCCTTTATTCTTTTTTCCCAAGCTTCTTTTGATTTTAAAGTCAGCATATTCTTTTTCTCAAAACCATTTTTTTCAGCATAACTTTCTGCGCCTTTTCCAACTAGAAAAATATTAAATCTATCTTTACTAAGTGCTTTTGCTATAGTTATAGGGTTGTTAAAATTTTTTATACCAGCTACTGCCCCAAAGGATAAATTATTTCCATCCATAAAAGCTGCATCAAGCTCCACTTCTCCATTTTCATTTGGAAGTCCACCATAACCTACAGATGTAAAGTTTGGATTATCCTCCACATCCTTTATAGCTTCTATAATAGCTATATCTGCAGTATTTCCATTCTCTAATAAACTAGAAGATTTCTTTATACCCTGTAAAGCCATTTCCCAAGTGCCTATAATTCCCCACATGAAAATCCCTCCAAAATTAAATTACGAATTTTTATATTCTTCTACTTTTCTTTTAAACCATCCACCTATGTATATTTTAAGTACTGCCATTATAGGTGAAGCCAATAACATTCCCCATATTCCAAATAAACTTCCCAATATGGTTATGCCTAATATAATTAAAAATGGACTTAATCCAACCTTGTCTCCTACTAATTTTGGTTCTAAGTACCAAGCATCAAATTGCTGAAGTAGAATTAAAAACAATAGAATAAATACTGCCTTTTTAGGTGAATAAAATACATTTATTATAAAAGCAGGTAGCATGCCTACGAAAGGCCCAAAGTAAGGGATCATATTTGTAACTGCTACTACTAAACCTAAAATAAGAGCATAGGGAGATTTAAATATTATAAAACCTACTAAAGCAATAGCGCCTATTATCAAAGAATCTAAAGCCTTTATACCTATATATAAGCTTACCATTCTATTTACATTGTTTATAAAGTTTATTATTTTATTTCCCCATTTTTCTCTAAAAGTTACATATATAAAATCCTTAGAAAGTTCTTTGTATTTTTCCTTACTTGCTAAAATATATATGGCTATTATTAATCCAAAAATTAAATTTATTAATGAATTAGTTAGGTTAACTAACTTTGACAATCCTATATTTAACCATGTTGAAGACATTGTACTAAACTTTTTCAGTAATTCACCAGCATTATTATTGAAGAATCCACCTAAATCACCAATCCTGCCGGCCAAATTTTTATCTATCCATTGACTAACTTCTAAAGCAAAGTTGGGGATATCATGTAGCATATCCATACCACTGTAAAATATTTTAGGAATAACTATTGTGGAAAACAAAGCTATAATTCCTATAAAAAAAATATACGTTATAAGTATACTATAATTTCTTTTTAAATTAAACTTTCTCTCTAAAAATTTGATCACAGGGTTTAATGCATAAGCTACTATAAACGCTACTATAAATGGTTTTAAAATTTTAACTACTTTCCCTAATAAGTATACTGACGTTTTGTAATTCAAAATTAATTCTATACCTATAAAAATTATAAAAACTGCTACTATTAAATCAAAATACTTAATTTTATTTTTATCAAATTTCATTTATTTCCTCCTTCAAGCTTTTTAATTTATTAAACAAAATTATAAAATTAATACTATCACTCAAATAAAAAATTTACAATATAGGTAATACAATTATTACACTACGTTAACAATTATAAAATACACCTTGGCATAATATATCCCATAATGTAATAAGGTTTGTAAAAGAAAAAACTCCTACAAACCTTATAACACGCATAAATCAAATTATCTTCATTCATTTTGATCTGAATAGAATTTTAAAATAAGCTTGTCCAATTGTTGACTAACACTTACCACTCTTCACTACTTAAGGCCAATTTGCCATCGTTTATTATTTTATTCAATAACGCTCTAATTTCTTCCATTCTTCCCTCTCCTATATACATAGAAATCGTTAATTATTAATCCCAACATTTTCTATTATATTTCAATAATAACAGGATGTAAAGATAAAAATACAAAAAGTATACTATAATATGAAAATTTTACAAGTTCAAATTTATTTCAATATGTATTTACAAAATATGTAAACACATATTGAAATAAATTCCTCTATTCTACAATATATTCAAAAATGAAAGGATAGTTCCGCAGAAACTATCCTTTCACCACTCCAAAGAAAATTTATCCAGAGACGTACCTGCCGTAACACTCCCACTTCTAACAAAGTGGAGATAACGGCAGCTACGTCCCTGGATAACAATCTCTAACCTTCAGTTGGAGTAAAAACTCCATCTGAAGGTTAGAACTCTGCTTATATTTTACCCATTAATATATTTTTAGGGTTTTCGCCTTTATATAAAAGATTTAATACTTTGCTTTTTATAGAATCGTATATATAAAATCTATTCTTAGCAAACTATTTCACGTAATTTCCTTAATGCAACAGCCCTGTTCCATATAAAATTAACAATAATTGAATTAATATTATAATGGGAATGCCATATTTAAATTTAGCATGTTTAGTTTTATGTCTGAATAGTTTCATTCCTAAATAAGATCCTATACTTCCCCCAAAGGCAGCTATTAGTAATAAAGTTCTTTCTCTTATTCTCCAGGTATTTCTTTTAGCTTTTTTCTTATCCGTATACATAACTATAAATCCTATTAAGTTTAAAAGAATAAGGTAATACTTTAGGTATACTTCCATAAAATCCCCCTAGCCCCCACTTTCTTACAATGAAATAGGGGCTTTTGATAAATTAAAATTTATTTTTTTAAACAACAATTTTTATACTTTTTTCCACTTCCACAAGGACATGGTTCATTTCTACCAATTTTTCCATTTTGTCTTTTGCCTTTTTCTAAAGCAACAAGTTCATTTGGAGTATATCCTTTTATAGCCCACTGCCTTATGCTATTAGCAAACTTCCTTAATTCATTAAGCATTTCATTTGCCTCATCCATATCCGTAAAATTAAAACATTCTAAAAAGTCACTAAAACCTCCGGAAAAATCTTTAGTATTTTGTATATCTATTTCTAAATTAAATATCAAATCTTCTGCCTTGTCACTGTCTATATTGAAATTATCACATAAATAACTATAAAATTTCTTATATGCCCTGCCATTTTCCTCATAATTTATAACAGCTACCTTAAATAATTCTTTCTTAGTAAATGGATAAAAATCCAAATCATCTCTATTTTTCTGTTGGCTTAATATAAAGTATTCATCCTCCACTAAGGCGTCAGTACCCAAATAACCATCAAAATAAAATTCATTATAATATACCGCTGCTTCTCCTAATATTGAAACTAAATCCATATCATCTATATCATAGTCTATGTACTTTGTTACTAGTTTAGTAAACTGTTCTAATTCTATAACACCATAATAATAACACATTCCCCAAAACAATTTTATTATCTCTTCATTTTTTAATAATTTATTCTTAAAGTCCTCGGTATTTTTATTTAATATTATTTTTCGCGCTTCATCAGGCATAATAACTACTTCTCTTTTATCAATTATCCCTGGAAAAACCAGTGCTCTCTCTCTAAAAAAATAAGTTTCAACTAAGTCATCATCCTCCATATTCTCATAAATTCCACCTTCTTTAATAGCTAAATTCAGCAAAAAGTTGAATCTTGAAATATCTAAATTTTCTATATAAATATCTATTTTTTCTTCATATAATCCTAAAATTTTATTTTTCAACTGTTCTTTTTTTAAGGATGATACTTTTTTTATATTAAGATTATTAGCTACACTCACTAGTTCCTTTTTCGTTAATCTACCTAAATGATACTCTAAAGAAGTATCATTCTTCATAGAAGACCATATTTTCTTTTCCATGCTTATACCTTTAGATATAATAAAATCTTTAAAAAGATTTTCCATATTTTCTATTAAGTTATTTTCCAGTTCTTCTTCATCCTCAAAATCTAATAAATTATTTATATCCATTAATTTATTTTGATTTTTAGCCTTTAATATTTCATTTATATCTATTACATTATCTTTGTCAGCATCTTTATCATTATGAATATTATGTACTTCATTTTTATTTTTTGAATTATTTATTTGTTTAATATCAACATGTTGATTATTAATCACAGGAAGATATGCTTCCTCATTCTCCTTTTTACCCCAATATCCACATATACCATCTCTAGGGGAATTGCAGTACCCTAGTTCTTCTATCATTTCACTATCTTCTTGGGTAATATCCTTTAAACATTCTTCACATAAATATTCTTCATGGTCATAATCATAATATGCCGCCTTATCACCACAATTAGAGCATTTTATTTCTGGCTCATTATTTCTAGCCATTATTTCAATTTTATTTTCTGTAGATGAACTAGACAATTCTCCTGCAACCTTTATATTTAAATAAGTTGTAGAACCAAAATCATACTCATAATTTATTTTATCATTTAGCACTACTACATCCTTAAGCTTTACATCCATATTTTTTGCAGAATTCTTCCAGCCCCAGCAATCATTCAATGAAGATTCATAACTCACACCATTTATTTCAAAACTACTTAAATGACCGCAGCATTCTACCCATATGTCTCTTAAAAACTTATCTAATTCTTTTAGAGTAGCAGTTTTATCTATAGCTATGTACAACCAATAAACACTAGGTTCATATTTAGATGCTATGCTCAATATAAATTTATTCTTCTTAGCTTTAGAAGCCATTGTACTTTCTCCCATATATTCTTTCCTAACAGAACAACTTTTGATGTGTTTTAAAATCCCTGATTTACTAAATTCTTTTTTACAATAGTAGCATTTTCCTTCCAAAGAATACACCTGCCTCTTTTTTATTTATTATATTAATATTTTAGCCATAAACCTAAATTATTAAAAGTACTTATTAAAAAAAAGAGAACCTAGGCTCTCTAAAATTAACACTTTTATATAAAATACATTAAATATTATATCACTTTCTACAATTCCATGCCATTTGAAATTTTTTTAACTTATTGACTTTTTTATTTTTTTCGTTATTCTTAAGCAACCATCCAGGTGTAACATCTGATGTCTAGAAAAAGGCATTAACAACAATCCAGCAAAGGTTTTATTACACCAGTAATCCACAAGCCAAAAGGCATTTTCATCCTCTGACACAGTATTAAGCTTCAATAACTCTGTTTTCCTCTCTTGGGCTACTTTAGTTTTTGAATCCTCATAACTCATATTCTTTATTATATTATTTGTATTATTTAAAACATCAGTTGTATAATTTTTCAATTGATTTATATCTAGCATTTCACTAAATTGGACTAATTTATCACGTGGTATCTCATTGCCTGTAGTTATAATAGGAGACTTAAGTAACTTATCATAATTATTTCTAAAGAAAATTTGTTCCTTCCCTGCAATTAAAGTGTTTGATGTAATATCTTCAATTCTAGTAAGATGATATATATAATATGCTATTGTCTTATCTTTAGCAAGGGGCATTTTTACGAAATCCTCATTGCTACAAGTAGCAAATATATAGTCATATATTGACATCAATTCCCCCCTAAGCTCCATTAATTTCTCCTTGCCAAGTTCAAAAGAGTCTTTTCTCTTTATGTTTGTTTGAAAGGACTTAAAAATTTCTGAACGCTCTTGTTTTGTTTTCATCAAATTCCCCCTCATGATAAAATAAATTTACTTACTTTACCAGTAATACTATCAGTAAATTTTAATTCTTGAATCGGTATTCCAAATTTATTTAACACTGCCTCTATTTCAATAGCCACAATCATTCCCATATTTTCCACTTTATTCTCCATTACATTTTTAAAACTTTTATCTCGTAATAAGAAGTATAAAACAAACTTTAATATTAAATTCTATTACATTAAATCTACAAATTAAAATTTATTTATCAACTACTACCTTACCATCGGAATCTAATAATGGTGTTATTCCATTCACACCATCTCTTGCAGTCATTAAGTAATTAACCCCTGTCCTAGTATCCACAACAATATACAATGCATCAAATACACCAATGCCTAATGATTGTTCTTCTTTAACAACAAATCGCTTTTCTTTTTTTTCTTTTCCAAACATATAAAATCCCTCCATAAATTTTTCCGATGAACTTTTATTTAAATTCCTCTACTAAATTTTTAGGTATATTTCCTTGCAATGCTGAAACCATATCCTCCGCTGCCACCATGCTCATATGGTTTCTTGTATTCCAAGTGCCTGATCCTATGTGCGGCAAAGTCACTACATTTTCCATCCTCAGAAGTGGATTGTTTTTATCTGTAGGTTCTTTTTCAAACACATCTACCCCTGCTCCTGCTATTTTTCCAGTTTTTATAGCATCAATTAAAGCTAGTTCATTAATAGTTTGCCCCCTAGACACATTAATAATTATTGCTGATTTTTTCATTAAGTTAAATTCTCTTTCGTCAATAAAATGATATGTTTCCTTAGTAAGAGGAGTTAATACTACTATAAAATCAGATTTTTTAATAAGTTCATCCTTAGAATAATACTTTACCCCTAGCCTCTTTTCCGTTTCTTCTTTTCTGTGTCTATTATAATATAATACATCCATGTCAAATCCTAATTTAGCTCTTTTAGCCACAACTTCACCTATTCTACCCATGCCTATTATACCTAAGGTTTTATGGTGCACTTCTGTGCCTACATATTCTTCCGGATAGACCTTTGTCCACATCCCAGCTTTAGTTATTTTATCAAGTTCTGGTATTCTTCTTGCCACTGACAATATAAGCCCCAAAGCTAAATCTGCCACTGTATCATTTAATGTATCTGGCGTATTAGTACCTATTATTTTTCTTTTTTTCATATCTTTTATTACAAAATTATCATATCCTACAGATATGTTACTTACTACTTTTAAATTAGGCATAGAATTTAAAAATTCTTCATCTATTTTTGTTCCAATGGTTATTAATCCATCTATATGATTATACTTTTCCACTATCTTTTCCCTGGATAATATTTCATCACTTTCATTCATTTCAAGATCACAAAACTTTGAAATGTATTCTTGAACTTCCTTTGAAACTCTTCGAGCAATATATACTTTAGGTTTCATCAAAATCTCCTCCCTTATAAGTAATAGTCCACATACTTTATTCCCATATCTATATTTTAACCTCAAACTCATATTATTGAAAGCACTTATAAAAAAGAGAACCCCAACAGATTGTGCGTAAATTAACTTTATAAAAAGATTACTTAGAAACTTTATTTCCTTTTTTAAGCGACTATAGTAATCTTTTTGTTCTTTCTCAGAAAATATATATAAATATTAGCAAGAAGGGCTCCT
>NZ_CABDWS010000064.1 GCF_901447495.1 Haloimpatiens lingqiaonensis | reverse complement strand
TATGGGATATTTATTAGCCACTACGTGAATAACTCCATGTAGAGATTACTAATATCAAAAATTTTCCTTCACTCAAAAGGATTTTTTGTCATGCTCAAAATTCGTTACTTCATCTTCAAATTACAAAGTATTTTATTATTCTGCGCCCTTCGGGCAAAACATTTTTAAGCTTAACTTTTTCATATTTCACTTTACACTATCGTTTTAAACACTTGAACTCTCACAAGCATATTTTTAAAATCTATTTTTTAATATTCCACTTTGCACTATCATTTCAAAACTATTGATTGTATGAAAAATTTACTTATTATCCTGCAATTCTATATTAATAAATTTAAAAATATTCAGGGACAGGTCTTGCTAATTCCTAACTTAATTCCCTAAATATCAGGGACAGGTCTTGTTAATTCCTAACTTAATCACCTAAATATCAGGGACAGGTCTTGCTAATTCTTAACTTAATTCCCTAAATATCAGGGACAGGTCTTGCTAATTCTTAACTTAATCACCTAAATACCAGGGACAGGTCTTGTTAATTCCTAACTTAATCACCTAAATACCAGGGACAGGTCTTGCTAATTCTTAACCTAATTCCCTAAATACCAGGGACAGGTCTTGCTAAACCTACCTAAATACCATCCCTACCGCCACATAAATTATTAACATAAGTATTTCAGAAAAATACATCAATTTTATTACTTCCACTATATGTTCTTTATTTAAATTTACTATTTTATCACCAATAGTTGGTTTATATATAACTTCACCAAAATATGTATTTATACCTCCAAGTTGAACTCTCATAGCACCTGCTGCAGCTGCTTCTGGGTATGCGCAGTTAGGACTTTTGTGATTTTTTCTATCCCTTATCATTATTTTAAAGGACTTAATTATATTGCCTCCTACTAAAGGAGAAACAAGACATATTAAAATTCCTGTAACTCTTGCAGGAATTAAATTAAACAAATCATCCACTTTTGCAGGAAAATATCCTATATCCTTATATTCCTTTGTCAAATATCCAAGCATAGAATCCATAGTATTTATGCCCTTATACATCATAGCTAAAGGCGCCCCACCTATCATGGCAAAAATTAAGGGAGCTATAACTCCATCAGCAGTATTTTCAGCAACGGTCTCCACATCCGCCCTTACTATCTCATCTTCTGAAAGGTATTTAGTCTCTCTTCCCACTATATATGAAAGCTTCAATCTAGCATCTTCAATATCATTATTTTTTAATGACTTATAAATTTTCAACGCCTCATCCTTCAAACATTTACATGCAATAGTTGTCCATAATATCAATATACTTAATATATGATGAATTAATGGTACCTTTTCAGTAAACTTCAAAATGAAATAAGGAATAGCAAAACTTGTCCCTGCTACTAATATAACAATAATTCCACCAAAAAATTTTAATTGACTAGGGCTCTTAGATATTTTTCTAAATTTCTTTTCTAAATATCTTATAAGCTTACCTATGTATATAACTGGGTGTGGAAATCCATAAGGATCCCCTATTATCCAATCTATAGCTACGGCTATTAGTACATATAAAAAATTAAAATCCATAACATCCCTTCCCCCCGTAATTATAATTAATTCAACTTTCGCAGGTATAAAATAAAAATATAAAATTTGCAGTTAAGTAATGGGATTAGCTAAGAAACCAGCTATGTATTCTGCTTGGCCATAAAAATAAACTGCAATATTTTGTAATGTTTTTAAATATAAAGTTTTACCAAGCAATATAATATATTTAACCATGTAAAGTTCCATTAAACAATGTAGTATATTTAAACTCATAAAAAGTTTGTTCTAAAAACATTTTATATTTTTTCCATCTATATTTTGTGTGATTGTAACCGTTTTTTAACTTTTAATTATATTACTTCACCTATAATTAAATTAATGAATAATAAATAATTTATAGGAAGTGATTTAAATGAAAAAATCTTTTAACATAGTTTCATTTATAGGAATCATATTCATATCAATAATAGCGTTAGAATTAACATTTTTATGTATTTAAATATAATTAAAATTTAATTTCCCCTTCATATTCTCTGCTTTTAATAAAGCAGAGATTTTTTTAACCATTTTAACCACTACACTATACTATATTATGCAATGATAAAATATACTTTTTTAAATACATAAAATCTATGACTTTAAACACCTAAAATTTATGTTATTCCTCATGCTATAGGTATTTTTACATAAATAAAACAGTAGTCCAAGAAAACTACTGTTGAAATCACCATTTTTAAACTTCAAAAGCACCTTCCCGCCGAAAGCCTTATTAATTATATGATTTAGGCAGGTTTCCTGACTCTAGTATCTTCCTCATCTCACCCTTCCCAGTTTCAAAACCAGTGGGCACATTGAGACTTGTTCTCTATTACAGTAGCGGGGGCTGCTGCGGATTTTCACCACATTCCCTTTTAACCACATTTCTATTGCGGCACCTAAATTTTTTTAATTATTAAATTTTTCATCCTTTTTAATTATAATACAAAAATATAAACTTTAATAGTTATTTACTCAACTTTCCTACATAAAATTTAGTCTACATATAGGCTCTAAATTAGATAAATAAAGGAATTTTCCTTAATTGAGCATTGATCATTATTCATACCTTTTGGGGTTATAACACTAAATAAAAAATATCTGTGATTTTATAACTGCGAAAATTTAGCTAATGTATTAATAAGTACTTTATTTTTCTCTTCGTCCTTTATGGCAAATCTTACATAATACTCATTTAGTCCCTTATAATTATTGCATTTACGTATTAAAATGCCATTTTCTAAACAATAATCATAAAGTTTATTGCAATCTACATTCTTAAGCTTAACCAAAATAAAATTAGCATTAGTTCCAAATACCTTGTCTATAAATTGTATATTATTTAATCCGCTGATAATAAACTTTCTTTGAGTATTTATCCACAATAAGGAATCCTCTATGTATTTTTTATCCTTTAAAACATATTTAACAGCAGTTTCTGCAAAACAATTTATATTCCAAGGGTTTTGTTTTTCCCTTATATTTTTAAGCAAATCTTTATTTCTACTCATGCCATAACCAAACCTAATGCCAGGCATGCCAAAAAACTTTGTAAGAGCTCTTATTATAAATATGCATCTATAGTTTTCTAACTCTTTTACAAAGCTCTTTTCATTATCTCCTACAAATTCTATGAAGGCCTCGTCTATAATTATTGTTTTATTTTCTCTTTCACAAAAATCTAATATACTTTTAAATTTATCTTTATTGATTATTCCTCCATTAGGATTATTAGGATTTCCAATTACTAAAGCCTCTGCATTTGAAATTTTTTCTAATATATCATCATAATCATAGCCCATATGATCTTTATTTAAATATGAATACTCTATTTTACAACCATGCTTTTCCCCATCAATCTCATATTCTGCAAAAGAAGGCACGGTTATCAATATACTTTTAAAACAAGCTATGCATAAATCTATTATTTCTGCGGCACCATTGCCAAGAACAAAATTTTCTTCATATACTCCTGTATAATCACTTAGATTTTTTAAAATCTCCCTATATTTTATGTCTGGATACCTTGTACAATTGTTCAACGCTTCATTTATATTATTTGTGAAACTTTCTGGTATTCCTAAAGGATTTATATTAGAGCTAAAATCTATAAGCTCCACCCCTTTTAATACCCCATTTGTATAAATATCTCCACCATGTATCAAAATAGCACCACCAATCTTATGTATTTAATTTTAAATTGATTCCATTTTTCCAACCTTACTAAAAAATTCACTTATTATTTGTTATAGTTATTTCACACCACTATCCAAAATGAAAATTTCATAATACTTGTTTTTAATATAACATCCTCTAATTCTAGTTTCAAATCTGCTAAAGTAAAATAAGTAATATGTCCCTTATATTTTACAAATCTGCTAAAGTTGAATAATTAATATACACCTTATATTTTATCACATAATTACAAAATATAAGTATCTGAACTCTTCCAAAAGCAACCGATAAAATTCTCAATGCAGCTAGTTCAAATTTCGCTTCCCATGAACTTTCTCATTGGATTCCTAAACTTACAGACGCAATATTTAAATATGACAATCATGAAAAAGGCTGCATAAATTCCTGTGAATTATTCTTAAATAAAATATACAACAGAATAGTTAATTCAGAAGGAATAGACGTAAATTACGAACAATATAAAGGTGAGTTAGAATTCATAGTTAATTGGAAAGAATCTGGGGAAGAAATTGAACTTTACAAATTTATTAAATTCTCGGATTTTGATGAAGAATTTATATCTGGAAATATTAAAGAAATGTTGGAATTAGCAAAAGAAAAAGCCATAGCCACAACTACTGTTAAATCCGGAAAATATACAGTGTTATTAACCGGTTCTCCAGTAAAAGAACTATTCAGCTACTATTTTGCTAGATCTAATGTTTCTGCTGTATACGACCAAATATCTCAGTGGAAAATAAACCAAAAGATACAAGGAGAAAATATTAAGGGTGACACCATTAATATGGTTTTAGATCCTAAAATGAAAAACTCAATCTTTTCCGTACCTTATGACCAAGATGGTGTAGCTTTAGACAAAGTTGCTGTATTAGAAAATGGAATATTAAACAAGTACCACGGAAGCAATAGATACAGCTACTATTTAAACCAGCCTACCACAGGTTCCATTGCTAATATGGAATTTTTAGGAGGTTCTAAAACAATAGAAGACTTTAAAAAATCACCTTACATTGAATTAGTATCTTTCTCTGATTTCCAGCTTGATCCTCTAACTGGAGATTTCGGAGGCGAAATTAGATTAGGTTGGTATTTCGATGGAGAAAAAACTATTCCTATAACTGGTGGCTCCCTCTCTGGAAATATAAATGAAGTTCAAAATGAAATGTATTTATCTAAAGAACTTCAGCAATTTAATGGCTTTATAGGTCCCAAAACTGTTCAAATGTTTGATTTAACTGTAGCAGGAATACAATAACTATATATGTTAAATATAATTTAAATGAATACTAGGGGCTGTTGCACTAAGAATAAATCCTACGATGGATATATTGTATGTGAATTCCTTAGTGCGGCAACCCCTATATTTTTTCTATATTACAATTATTACTGTAGTTAACTTATAGTGATACTATCTAATACCTATTCGTAATGCCCTCCAGACATATCTTTCAATCTCTCATAATCCAATATTACTATTTCTTTATTATTTTTCTTTATAATTCCACTGTCACATAAATCCTTAATCACCCTATTTAAATGCCTATAACTAACTCCAAAAAAATTCGCTAACTCAGTTAAATTATTAGTTTTTATTTCATCAATTAATTTATTGTTATTTTCATCAGATGTTATAGCTATCAAATAACTGACAAACCTGTTTATAAAAGGATAGGCTTGATTTAAAGCTGATAAATTTGAAAAGGTATACAACTTATGACTTAAATTTTCTATTACAAACCTTAGAAAAAGACTATCTTCGCCAGCATATTTTCTTATATCATCCACCTTAATTCCTATTATAATCGCTTCATTTAAAGCCTCTACATTATTTTTAACTTTATATTTTTTAAATAACTCTAAATCGCCTACTATAGATAGCGGAATACTAAATCTTAACAATGTAGACTTGCCATTTAAAAGCAAATTAAATACTTTAAGTTTTCCTTTAACCAAAAAGTATATCCACTCTAATTCATCATCAATTTTACAAATCATCTCTCCTTTTTCGCAAAGAAAAAGTTTCATATATGGAGACATATCTTTATCAAATATAGTATCCAGTTGGAATTTATCTATATAATGTTTCATTAAATTTTTATCATTAAGTAACTTCATAGCAATATCACTCCTATAAATTCTAGTATAACTATTTTTACAAAAATAAAATAGGACATAAGTCCTATTTATTACTTTTACATTATTAAATTCTTTAAAATTCAACTGAATCTCATACTTTTTATTTTCTATATAAACTAAATTTCTCTACTTCCTTCTCCAATTCCTGTAACATAAAATTCAGGATAGTACCCTATTATGTGGAAATAGTTTTCTTTCAATTCTTCCATGAACTTAGTAATATTATCCTTATGAACTATAGCTATTGCACACCCGCCAAAACCAGCTCCTGTCATTCTTGCACCAATGCATCCTTCTATTTTTAATGCTTCATAAACTATGGTATCCAACTCTTTTCCTGTAACTTCATATAAATTCTTAAGCGAATTGTGAGACTCTACTAAAAGCTTACCAAATTCCTGTAAATTTCCCTCTGATAAATTTTTAAAAGCTTCTTTTACCCTATAATTTTCAAATACTGCATGTTCTGCTCTTTTTCTTATATCCTCATCCTCTATAATTTCTTTAACTTTTGTAAATTCATCAGGTGTTAATTCACATAAGTATTTTATATTTTTTTTAGTTCTTATTATCTCCAGAGCCTTTTCACATTCTTCTCTTCTTTCGTTATATTTTGACTCATTTAGTGCTCTTCTCTTTTTTGTATTCATTATAACTAATGTATAATCTTTTAAATCTACTGGAGCATACTTATACTCTAATGTATTACAATTCAATAAAATGCCCTTATTCATCTTGCCCATACCAACTGCAAATTGATCCATTATACCACAATTTACTCCTACAAATTTATTTTCAGCTTCCTGTGATATTTTCACCAAATCTATTGTGCTAATTTCTCCATTATTAAATAATCTATTAACTATTTGTGCTATTAAAAGTTCTAAAGATGCTGAAGAGGATAACCCTGCACCATTAGGTATATTGCCGCTTATTAAAATATCCATACCCCCTACTTTATATCCCATATTCTTCATTATACTGATAACACCTTTGGGATAATTAGCCCAATCATCTTCTTTTCTATACTCTAACTCATCTACATTTGTCTCAACCTTAAGCTTAAAATTAGTAGATACAAAATTTATCTTATTATCGCATCTTTCTCTAACAATACCATAAGTTCCAAGCTCGATGGCACAAGGAAATACGTACCCACCATTGTAATCTATATGCTCACCTATTAAATTCACTCTTCCTGGTGAATGAAAAACCCTAATTTCTCCCTGACCATAAATATTCTCAAATTTATTTTTTAATTCTTTCAACTCCATTTAATCACCCCTTAATGCTAAATCATACTGTTATTTTAAAACCCTTAAAAAATTTATTTGCAATTCTTTAAATATCTTTTATAAGCTTCTCTAAGTTCTTCTGCACATTCCTCTACAGCTCTTGGATTACATGCTGCCCATGCTCCCATTTCTGATGATGCATAATACTTTATTTTATTTTCAGATCTTAGTGGAGTATAAAATTCCACATGGAAATGATAATAATCATCATAATTTCCATATTCAGGTGAATTTACTGGTGCTTGATGTATGCACATCATATATGGAAATTTTTTATTAAATAATGCATCAAAAGTACCCGTAACTTTTTTCAATATATCTGCAAAATCATTTTTTTCTTCATCTGTAAAGTGAATCATGGCACTTTTATGGTTTTTGCTAACAATAAACATACCATAAGGATAATCAGTGAAAAATGGTAGATATGCTACGAAACTTGCATTTTCAACTACTATTCTTTTCTTAAATTCTTCTTCTTCTTTGTTCATTCTGCATATTAAACATTCATTATTTTTTTCATAATACTCTTTACAAGATTCCAATTCAGTTTTGATCTTTAAAGGCATCTTTGAATATGCATATATTTGTCCATGAGGATGTGGCATAGTCACTCCTACTTCTTCTCCCCTATTTTCAAATTTAAATATAAATTTTATCTTTTCATCTTTACTCAATTGGATATATCTTTCGCACCATAGGTCTACTAGTTTTCTTATATGACCTACCGATAATTCTGGAAGAGTTACCGTATGTTTTGGAGAATATAGTATTACCTCACATTTTCCATAAGCCCTGTCAGTTTTATATACACCTGTCCCTGAGTTTTCTTCTGGATTTCCTATACCTGTCCCTTGTTTTTCTTGGTTAAAGTTTGAGCCTACTTTATCTGGTTCTGGTGGATTTTCCATAAGTGCTGGAAAATCATTATCGTATTTTAAAACTTCATATTCCTCTGGAACCTTTCCTGACCCTGGACAAAATGGACACCAGTCCTTTGGCATCTGAGGTCTATTTTGTCTATGTGAAGCCACCATTACCCAATCTTTTAACAATGGATTCCATCTTAATTCTGCCATATAAAATTCCCCCTTTAGAAAACCTTTTCTATTTTGCTATTTTTAAAGTCCAACTTTAAAACCACTGATTTCAAAGTCAGACTTAATTATTACTTTAGTAAAACATAACCTTATACCATGTCTAGGAACGCCAAAGAAACACAACGGCCTAATGCCTTTTCAATTAAAAACAAGAGCATCACTTTACCAGTCACCATAGTTATATTTCTTTGCAACTTTCCCTAATAACTAACTTAGTATCCAATATAATTTTTCTTCTTACATTGCCATCAACCTTCATCATGCTTAACATTTCATTGGAGGCAATTTGCCCTACATCTTTTATTCCTAAATCAATAGAAGTAAGCTTAGGACTTGTTATATTTGAAATAAATGTATTGTCACAACCAATTATAGATATTTCCTCTGGAATTTTTATTCCTAAACTCCTACAACAATTCATAGCACCTACGGCCATTATATCATTACAAGCAAATATAGATGTAGGTCTATCTTTCATCAATAGAACTTTTTCAATAGCCTTTTGAACACTTTCAGAAGCATACATACTATTACCATTTTCAACAGTAATCACATTGCTGTACTCAATGTTTTTCTCCTTTAAAAACTCTCTATAAATTTTTTCTCTCAAATCATAAGAAGCACTTTGTTCCCCTCTTATAAAAAGTATTTTTCTATGATTTAAATTATATAAATATTCTAAAGCTTGTCTTATGCCTATTTCTTCATCATAGCTTACACAATTTAATTTATAATCTTCCCCTAAAGCATTTATAATTAATACAGGTATACTATCAGAAATTTCACTATAGAACTTATTCTTTAAGTTTTTAATTGAAGGATCCATTACTATAATTCCATCTACTTTTCTTTGGAGTAAATTATTTACAAGCTTCTTTTCTTCCCTATAATCTCCTCCAGTATTGCATAAAGATATACTATACCCTTGATTTTTTATATTATTTTCAATATTTTCAACTATAGTTGGAAAAAATAAATTTGTTATACCAGGAACCACTACCCCCACTGTATAAGTTTTTTTGGTTATCAAACTTCTCGCCATATGATTTGGAGTAAAATTCAACTTTTCTATAGCTTTTTCTACTCTTTCACGGGTTTCTTTTTTAACTGGATAGTTGTTGTTTATAACTCTTGATACAGTAGTTATAGAAACTCCTGCTTCTTTAGCTACATCTTCTATAGTAATCGATTTAACCACTCCCTTAAGAAAACCTTTTCGATATAATACTATATTATCATAAGAATTGTGGAATTTTCAATGTTTTTAATTTTAATTTTAATTAATACTGCATTAACATTTTTAAATTTATCTTTGCATTATTGCCAATAGAATACTTTTCATGAAGAAATAATTATGAATGTGAAGAAGAAATGGAAATTAACTTTCCAAAGGGAACTAACCAAATAATAAATGTACATAAAAGCAATAATTTAGGTAATTTAAACTCCATTCACGCTTATCCTGAAACAACCACTCCAGAAGGAAAAATATATAGTTTAAATAAAGTGGGAAAAAAGCAGCTAAATAATACTGAAAAATACTATGTTTATAATAAAATCCATGAGGGAGTTTGTTCTGTTTATTACCCTAGCAAGGATATAACTTACAAAATAAACTTTAATAAAGATGTTCTTCCTTATGTGGGTTTTTGGGTTACTGAAGGCGGTTTTAGGGGTGATTATAATTGCGCCTTAGAACCTACTAATGGTTTTTATGACAATATTCCCATTGCGAAAGAAAATAATAAATTATTTTATCTTAGAAAAGAAGAAGCTCTAAACTTTCAAATATGTATAGAACTTTTTTAAAAGAATTTATTTAAATGTTTAACATGCTTTTAAAAATATTTATAGGCTTGTACAATATTTTCTTAAAATAAACCAAAATCAATAGTATGGCTGCAAAAGCAATTAACCAAATTGCATCCATAAGATACACAAAAAAATTTTTTCTTTTTTTCATGGATTGCTAACACATCCTTTTCCTATTTTAAAGAGAAGCAATTGCTTCTCTTTAGGATTACTTTTTACAAGATTCTCTTTCTACTAATTGATATGGCAATACATAATTTTTTTCCTCAATCTTTTGTTTGTTAATAATCTTTATTAACATTCTCATACCAACTGAACCCATATCATACATTGGTTGTGATACAGTAGTTAACTTAGGATAAAATACTGATGCTTCATATATATCATTAAATCCCATTACATCCACATCTTCTGGTACTTTTATGCCTTTTTCTCTTAGGGCATTTATAGCTCCTATAGCACATTCATCGCTGCCACAAAATACTGCATCTAAATTTCCACTTTCTATTACTCTTAACATACCTTTATATCCATCTTCTACCTTTAATCCGCTGGAGTACACAATAGAAGCATCTAAATTTATACCATTTTCCTCCAAAGCTCTCTTATATCCTACATATCTCATAGATGTTATATTGTTATCATCATCCTTTTTACCTATGTAAGCTATTCTTTTATTTCCATTTTTAATTAAATAAGTTACTGCATCATATGCCGCGCCTTCATTGTCTATGGATACACTTGGAAAGTTCTTTTCTTTATCTGTATTTTCTATTAGAACCATTGGAATTCCTAATTCCTTTATAAATTCTAATATTTTAGGCTGTAGAGAACTACTCATATAAAGTATTCCATCTACCATTTTTTCTCTAAGAACTCTTAAATAATTTACTTCTTTCTCTAAATCCAAATCTGTATTGCAAAGCATTATATTATAATCATATATATTAGCAACGTCCTCTGCGCCTCTTACTATCTCTGGATAAAATTGACTGGATATGTCAGGAATTATCATTCCCACAGTACTAGTCTTTTGTGTTTTTAAACTTCTAGCTACAATATTAGGTCTATATTGTAACTTATCAATTGCCTCTAATACCTTTTTCTTAGTTTCTTCATTTACTACATTTATATTATTCAAAACTCTTGATACCGTTGCAATTGATACGCCTGCTTCTCTAGCTACATCTTTAATTGAAGCCGCCATATTATCAACTCCTATACATATTATTCTAATTATTATAACCTAAAAAAACTGTCATTTACAAGTTTAAATATACTTTATTTCACTATTTTAAGTATTATTTTTTTAATTACATAAAAAATATTCTTTAGCCATGCTGCTTATGTAAGATAAAGTTGGAATTTTACCTATAAATCCTTTTAAATTATGGTGTCCATAAATAAGTATAGGCACGTACTCTCTAGTATGTTTACTATGTCCTATGGTAGGATCATTTCCATGATCCCCTGTGACTATTAATATATCCTCTTTATTTATTAAACTAATCATTTTGCCTATATAATCATCTATTTTTTTTAGTTCTATTGCATACTTAGAAACATCCTGAAGATGTCCTGCCATATCCGTACCCTGCACATTACTCAAAATAAATGCCTCTTTAGTATTTATTATCTCCCTTAAAGTTAAATTTAGTATATTTTCCGTATCTTTTTCTATTAAATTCTTTCCATGAGGGTTTTGTATTATATCTCCTGCTTTTCCTATCAAAATTACTGGAATATCCCTATCCTTTAGCAAATATTGAATTTGATCCCTATCCTTATTATAAAAAGGCAAATTGGCATTTATGTATCCTCTATCTTCATAAACCCCCGATTTTACCAAATTTATACCTATAACTCCATTTTGCTTTTTTTCTATAAATAATTTTAATTTATCAATTGGTACAAAAGCCCCGTTAACTGTAATCCTTGGTACTTGAGAATTTTCTCTAATAGTATTAGCTATTTTTAAAACTTCTTCATAGCTTATTTTATTAAGATCAGCTGTAACACTATATATTTGCCCTATATCCCCTTCTAAACTATCAGCAATTATAGCATACTCCCCAATACATAGCAATTTGGAGTTTTTTTCTTTCCTTATATATTCCACTTTATATCCTTGAGTCTGTAATAATGCTCCTATTTCATTGGCTTTTTCAGAAAACACTTGTATATTTCTATTAAAATATTTTCTACCCATAATCTCTTGATGACCTAAAAATGAGTCTGCTCCTGGGTGATTTAAAGCACATTTGCCATAAGTACAATTGAAGCTCTTTTTCATATAATCTGTTTCATAATCTAAAGCATTCATTATTCCCAGTTTTTCTAAATTAGGAATTCTCAACGAACTAACCTCACTAAATACATGCCTTAAAGTATTAGCTCCTATATCTTCTTTTCTATTTGCCTTTACATCCTCCATAGCTCCAATACCTAATCCGTCTACAACTAAAACTATAAATCTTCCCATATTTAACACCTTATCCTCAAGTAAAATAAAACTTAGTTTATTCAATCTATTATGTAATCTACAATTCACCCAATGTAAAACTAAGTTAAAATTCACATACAGCCTAATTTATGTACATTATATCATATAAGAAGCCCTGTATACAGAATTTATAAGACTAGGATGCTAGCGGCTAGTATTTAGATAACTAGGCGATAATTTAAAACCTATAATTCAAATGAATTTTTCTCCATTCAATTTCCAAAAACTTAAAATATAAAAAAAGCTAGAACTCCTCTATTAAACAGAATATTTCTAGCTTCTCTTACTATAACTTTTTATTTAATTCAAGATTTTCCACAGCAAAGCGGAGGAAAATCAACCTTAACTAGCACGCTAACCCTCTAGCACACTAGCCCCCTAAAACTTGTGATTTCATCACAAGTTTTTTATACTAATATAAATTTCTCTATAACCTTGCTTACACCATGATTATCATTAGTGTCTGTTACATAATCGCTTATCTTTTTAACATTATCATATGCATTGCCCATGGCAACTCCTAATCCTGCATATTTTATCATTTCTATATCATTTTCGCTGTCACCTACAGCTATTACTTCTTCCCTTTTTATATTATTAATTTTAGCAATATATTCTATAGCATATTTCTTACTTATATCTTCATTTCCTATTTCAAAATAATAGGTTCCCGTTTGCATTACAGGCACATTGTATGGTTTTATGATTTTATTAAATTTATTTTTTTCTTCCTCTGTAAAACATACACCTACTATCTTTGTGATATCTTCTATGTCATTACAGTCCTGTACATTCAAGCACACTGCTATACTTTTTTCCCTTATATATTCAAACTCTGAATTTTCCTTATCTACATAGGAATTTTCTTTATCAAATACAATATAACTTATATTTTCCTCTCTAAGCTTAGAAATTATCTCTTTACACATTTTTTTATCCATTGTATGTATTTTAACTATTTGCTTATTTTCTGCTCTAACTATTACTGCTCCATTTATAGTCACTAGTTCTTCAGTAATATTCAATTTATCTACATACTTTTTAATTGCATTAAATTCTCTTCCAGATGCAAGTACAACCTTAACCCCTTTATCTAGGCATTTTTTAATAGACTCTATATTTTCCTTTTCCAATCTTGATTCTGAATTAAGCAAAGTTCCATCCATATCTAATGCCAACAATTTATACTTCATGTTATTCATTAGTCATACCTCCATCTAATAATTCTAGTAAACCATCTCTCCACTTACTTACACTAAATTGGGAGCTTCTTGATTAAAATATTCTCCCCTTATATATATTAATACAAAATTTAATTTCTATCCAATTTACATACTTAAAATGCCTCAATGGATATGCTTTTCACAACGTTTTCATTCAATCTTGCTCCACTTTTCTGAATATTTTAATAGGAAACTTATATGCAGATGGAATACTAATTGACTATTTGGTAATAATTTCATAATAGGACTCATATTTTATATTATCAATTATCTATTTACAAATATATATTTTAGAAAGGACAAAACAAATGGTGAAAAGAAAAACTTTATTAATAACATTATGTATTATTATGGCTACTTGCTGCAGTTGCAATCCCAAAGCACCAAACAAAAAAAATAAATTTCATAAAGGAAAACATCTGTATTCTGCAGACTCAAAACAAACTTTGCCTACTCTAAGTCATGGAGTTTTAAATTCCAATGAAAATAATAAAAATGATAAAAAACTTCTTTACTTAGATAATGGAACTTTACCAAATATAAAATACAGTTTATTTTTAAACAATGCTCTTATAAAGAGTTATACAAGTAAAGAAGATACATCATTTCCAAAAAAATATTCAACTATAGATGGAATACTAACCTTTAGGGGCGATAATTTAAGAAATAGTCCTTCCTTTGGTACATGCAATATAAAGGAAGAAAAACTACAAGAGAAGTGGCACTTCAATACTAATTCAGGAACTTGGGGTGGTGGTGCTGGTTGGACTGGACAACCTTCCATTGTTAAATGGCCTAAAGATGTACTTAAAATAATGAATATTAAAGATAAATTTAAAAATAAAGATAATTTTGTAGAAGTTATATATGCTTCACTGGATGGTCACATATATTTTATAGATTTAGAAACTGGAGAAGAAACTAGAAATCCTATAAATATAAATAATCCAATAAAGGGAAGTGTCTCTATAGATCCAAGGGGCTACCCATTACTTTATGTAGGACAAGGTATACCTGAAAAAGGTGCCATTGGCTACAGAATATTCAGCCTAATAGATAGCTCTCTTTTATACTTTATAGATGGAAGAGATGGGTTAGCTCTACGAAACTGGGGTGCCTTTGACAGCTCTCCACTTATAAATAGGAAAAATGACTCCCTTATTTTATGCGGTGAAAATGGCCTATTTTATAATATAAAACTAAATACAGATTTTAAAATAGAGCATAAGAAAATCTCTATAAAACCTGAAGTTATTAAATATAGATATACTACGAAAAAGACTCCCGAACAGGGCATGGAAAACTCTCCAGCGGTATATAAAAATCTAGTTTACTTTGGAGATAATTCTGGAAATATACAGTGCATAAATCTTCAAAATATGAAACCTATATGGACCTTTGACAATACTGATGATACAGATGCTACCATAACCATAGAAGAAGAAAATGGTAAGCCCTATATATACACAGCTAATGAAGTAGACAAACAAGGTGCTAAGGGTATATGTAACTTAAGAAAACTAGATGGCTTAACTGGAAAGGTTATATTCGAAAAATCCTTTGAAGCCATGTCTCTTCTTGGTAAAAGTCCTGTAAACGGCGGTGCTTTAGCTACAAATATTATAGGAAAAAATGACATAGAAAATCTAGTTATTTTTAATATAGCCAGATATAAAAATTTCAATGGCGGAATTTTGTTAGCTTTAGATAAAAAAACCGGTAAAGAAGCATGGAGGCTAGAAATGGATAATTACTGCTGGTCTTCTCCTGCTGCAGTTTACACTTCTAAAGGTAAAAGTTATATTATTCAAGGAGATTCTACTGGAAACTTATTTTTAATAGAAGGAACCTCTGGCAAAGTACTTCACTCTATAAACCTAGGAAGCAATATAGAAAGTTCTCCAGCCATATATGAAAATACCATTGTCTTGGCTACAAGATGGGGAAAATTCTTTGCAATCAAGGTAAAATAAGAATGTTGCGACGCAACATTCTTATAATTGACAATTGACAATTGACAGTTGACAATTATGGATGTTTTGCTAATGCAAAACTAAAATTAAAAACAGAAAAAAACCTAAATATAGATAAATTCTATGTTTAGGTCTTTTAAAACTTTAGTTTTTCTGTAAGAAAAACTTCCTTCATTATCAATTGTCCATTGTCAATTGTCAATTATAAAATTGCATCGCAATTTTCAGGTCATGCGTATATGGTCACGGGGAAAGGGCAGCCTACTAAAGGATAATTTTTCGCCGCTTTGCTATGGAAAATCTTTAATTTATAAATAAAAAAGCGTTTATAATCTTTTAGGCGGAGCCTTTCGAAAAGTTATATGATACTTATTAAAATAAAATAGTAATTAAAATTCGATTCATTTTGCCGTAAGGCAATTGCTTGTATAAATCTTAGTTTTGTGTATAAGTAAGGGGTAAAAAGTAAGAAGTAATAGTTAAGGATAATTTTTCTTCATTGCATTACTAGAAATTTTAGAATTTCAATATTCACTAGCAACTAGTACCTAAATATTAACCACCTAAAGTAATATCTTGATGTTCATACCATTTTAATGCATCATAAAACTGTTCTTTCTTAAAATCTGGCCATAAATCATCTATAACATAAAAATCTGCATATACAGATTGCACGGGTAAAAATCCACTTAATCTGCGTCTTCCTCCCCAGCGTATGATTAAATCTATTCTAGATATATCTGAAGATTGTATATGCTTCTGCATTTTACTGCTATCACCTTCTTTACATCCTTTACATATATCCCATTCCCATCCATAATTCACTAAAAAATTTATCTTTATACCACCTTTTCCAAACTTAGTTCTTTTGGTAAATGGTTTTAATTCTTCTGGAAACAACTTAGATTCTTTATCCCCTACAATCAATAACTCACCATCTTTCTCAGCCAAACCCATTACTGACTCCACACATGCTTTTCTAAATTCTTTTGTTTGTTCGCTGGGCCTTTTTGTATTATCTTTAGTAAATCCATAAAAAGTTATTTCTTCTATCCCTAACTCCAAGCACATTTGGTAAAGCTGAAAACCCGGCTCTATACCAAATCTATATCCATCTTTTTTATCAAGGCCTCTAGCTTGAGCCCATCTTCTATTTCCATCTGGAATTATACCTATATGCTTAGGCAATCTTTTAAATTCCATGCTAAACCTCCTAAAATAAATACTATTGCAGGTAAATTTATTGCCATATTACTACAAAGTTTATGTATTTTTTAATATATCCTACTTTGAGCATTTTTAAACAAAAATGTAGTATTTTTTCTCAACGCTTAAGATTTTCTGACCACACTTGCTTGTAGATAAAAATAAACGTCAGCAAGTATTACGATTTGCTGACGTTTTGTTATTCATTCAATACAATAAATAATCCTCCACTCAAACGTAAACAAATGGAGGAAGAGTTCACTTATGCAAACTTTAACAATAGCATTCATTACTATTAATATTTCCTATATTTTAACTTGTTAATATTAACTTTCTCTATAATTCTTTATGCGAATAGGTATTTCTTTAAAGCTAAGTATAGCAAAAATACCACATAGAATAAACTCTAAATAAATCTTTTGATAAAGTGCATATATTGAAGTAATTAACATTAGTCCAAACCATACAATTTGTAAAATAACCTTAAATAGTTTTTGATTATCCGAATGCTTTTTTATACAAATAAGTATTTCTATAAAACTAATTCCAGCAAAAATACCTGAGAGAATAGATATTAAATATCTTTTTTCATGAAATGCGTTAACGGAATAAACTACCATAAATATAAACAATGCGCTTTCAAAGATTAATGTTAATGATCTTTTAAAAGATTTCTTCATTTTAACCTCCTAAAAATAAATTTTTGAAAAAAATCATAATTTAAATAACATTATGTAACTATTCAATCATCCTAAATAATTACTATTTTCAACGAGTTTGTTTATTTAATTATGTCATAATATATTCTATAATTTCAATATAATTTTAAAATATTACAATATTTACCTATAGATTTGCAAAATAAACCCTACTCCGTATTATAGTATATATTTTAAAATAATATAGCTCTATCTCACTATCATACCTATATCCTCTATACCTATAAGGATTTTGTCTCCACTTATAACCTGTTTCAAAATTTACTGAATTTATGACAAAGTGATTATGAATATGATTCCTGTCTATATGCGTAGCCATAACCACTTGATAGTCCTTAAACCTTTCACATAACTCTTTACCTATTTCATAAGCTATTTTAGGAGTTATTTTATCATAAGGAGCAAAAGATTGAACAAAATGTATATACTGCCTTCCTGTTTCTTTACCATAGCTTTTCTTAATAGCCATCATTTCAATAAAAGCATTATCTCCATTGCAGTCTTTGCCCCATATAAGCTGTTCTTTGGTCTTTTTAGGATTAAGAATATATTCTATAACTTTCTTTAAACTCTTGGGTGATTTATTGGGTCTGTTAATGAATTCAATAACTGCCATATCTCATGAATCTCCTTTTTGCACTGCGATAAATGTAAGCATGATATTTTACCTGCATGGCATAAAACTACTAATTGATTTAGATTTGTACCAATTTTAATGAGCTGCTTTGCTACATCTTTCATGCCATCAATTACTATAATTTTTTGGCTATTTAATAAATGTTGTGCAAAGTACCTATAAAATATAGTAGTCACTTTGCATATTTTACCAATATGTCTTGAAAAGATCTTTTAGGCGTCAGCCTGCCAAATTATAGTTATATTAAAAATGAA
>NZ_CABDWS010000063.1 GCF_901447495.1 Haloimpatiens lingqiaonensis | reverse complement strand
AAAGCCTAGCGGCTAAAGAATTAGTGCATTTTATTTATGAGCAAGCTAAAAACAATGTACCCATAGAATTAATACTTGATGAGCTGAAATTAGCTTCTTAGAAAAATTTTCAAGTTATTTATAGGACAAATATAGTGTGAAACACTGTAACTATATTCCTGTCAAGGAATTTGAATCTACAATTGGTATTTCAACTTCTTAAATTAAAGAAGTTAAGTCATTAATATAAATTAATTCAACTTTCGCATATAAATTTTAAGTTCTACACTATACAAGGCATATATATAACTTTCAAAGCTCCTTCTTCCATATATATGTAGCTTATTACATTTCATCTATTATAATAGCCTATATATTATTTGTATTCAACAATCCTCATTTAAATTATCAATATTTTAATATTTTAAAAAAAGAGTAGCCATTGGCTACTCTACTGCATAACTATCAAAATATCCTTGAATTAATACTATTGGAGTCCCCTTATCTCCACTGCCACTAGTCAAATCACATAAACTTCCCAAAAGATCTGTAAGTTGTCTTGGGGTTGTTCCTAGTTTTTCTCCTTCTGAACCTTCATTACTTGTCTTTTCCATAATTTTCTTCTTCATAGCTTCCGCCATGTCTTTAGCATTTAAATTTTTAAGTTCATTGTCCGCAATATACTTTAATTTTATCTCATTAGGCGTGCCCTTAAGACCATCTGTATATCCAGGAGATACCACTGGATCTGCTAGTTCCCATATCTTACCCACTGGATCCTTAAATGCTCCATCACCATAAACCATAACCTCTACATTTTTACCAGTCTTTTCTTTTATACCCTTTTGTATATCTTCTACAGTTTTCCTACAATTTCTAGGGAATAGTTTTATTGTAGTATCAGTAGCTAAATTAGAACCTAACAAACCATAATCTGGATTAAATCCACTTCCATTTATAGACTCGTTTAGAATTTCATCTATTCCATATACAGTTTTAGCTCCAGCCTTTTTTAGCAATTTTTTAGTTCTATTTCTATCATGAATATTAGCAACTAAAATTTCTTTAGTGTATTTTAATGCTGCTCTTGGATCATTAGCAAGTATTATTTCTATATTATTATCTATAGCAATACTCTTATACATTTCCACATAATCTATTCCTGTAAATGGATGATTAACCTTATGTCCAAATAATTCTCTATACCTTTCTTCTGTTAAAACATCAGTATATGGATTAACTCCCAACTCATCCATTTTATCTACGTTCATTAAATGATTTCCCACTTCATCCGATGGGTAGTTTAGAAATAAATATATTTTTTTACCACTAGAAACTAAGCCTTTTAATATTAATGAAAATCTATTTCTGCTAAGTATTGGAAAGATAACCGCAATATCACCTTGAAATTTTTTATTTACATCCTCAGCAATATCTTTAATAGAAGCGTAGTTTCCTTGTGCTCTTGCAACTAAGGATTCTGTCACTCCTATTATATCTCTATCATTAATGCTAAATTTTTCATCCTTCATAGCTCTTAAAATTGATTCTACAACAATATTAACTAAATCGTCTCCTTGCTTTACAATAGGAGCTCTTACCCCTCTTACGGTAGTACCTACTGCTCTTGCCATATAAACATCCCCTTTTTTAAATATGGTACATATGAAATTTCTATAACTTTTGGAATATGTAAATTCCAAAAATAAATACAAACATTTATAGTACAATATTTATAAATGTACGTAATTTTAGTATTACAATGATATTATAGCATCTATATTAAAAATTTAGTAGGTTTATAGAAAATTTAGTTATAGAATTCCCCAGTTCCAAGTGTTAATACCTATCATTGCTTTTGCAATTTTGGGAATTAACACTTAAAACTGGGGAATAATGATACTTGTCCTTATTATGTCCTTGTTTAGTATTATATTTTTAAAACTGACATTAATATAGTGATTTCGAAATTTCAGTCTTTATTCTTTTTACAGGTATAATAGCTAAAATTATCATAGCTATTATAGCCTCTGGAAGTAAATATGTTCCATTGTATAGTATAGAATAAACCCATACATTTTGGCCCTCTGCAGCTGAAGCAAAGAAAACAACTCCTGATAATACATGGCATATAAATCTTAACCCTATAGCTACTAGCCCACCTACAAAAATATTTTCCTTGAAATATCCAGCAAAGCCTAAAACTCCAAAAGCTAAAACATAGTCTAGTATTAGCTGTACTGGGTGTACCACATATGGTCCTAAGATTAAATCAATTACGCCAAATATTACACCTGCTAAGCATCCTACTTTAGTGCCATAAATATAGGCTATGAATATAATAGGAATCATAGAACCCAATGTTACGGACCCACCCATAGGCATTTTCATTATCCTAAACATTTTTAGTACAGTAGCTATAGCCACAGCCATGGATACATGAAGCATAATTTTTGTAGTTAATTTAGCCTTATTCATATGTATGATTACTGCAATTAAAACTACTATAGCTATTATGCTTAAATATATTACTGGATCTGAAAAAACTGTACTGAAAGCTTCTCCAAACTTTGGAGATTTGAATTTAAAATTAAACCAATTCATTTATAATTCCTCCTTTTATTTTAATTTAATGTTTAAATTAAAATCACTAATTGTGACATAAAATAACATAAAAAAATAAACACTGCCGAAAAACAGTATTTATTGACATTATTATATGCTGCTTTCCTACGCTGGAATTACCCAGATCAGGTATAAGGGACAGGATACAAATCCATCTCAGCTTTACGCACCCCTAGCTTTCTATTTAATTTTAATATAATTATACACCTTATATATTGGTATTACAAATGAAATGCACCCTTCATATAATATTTTTAAAAATACTACATGAAAAGTGCATTTTTACAATTGCCTTAAAACACTTTTATTGGTTACTTCTATTTTTCTAAAAGATCTTCATATGGCCATCCAGTTTGTCCTTTTTCTAATATGAAAAGTCTATCCTTTTCTATATTCTTTTCTAATAAATGTTTATATGTATTTTCAGCTCCACCGCCACCTCTTGGGCATACAATAATTATTGGTTTTTTTCCTTCTAACTTTCCTAAAACATCATCAATTTTTTTCTTTTCTTCATCTGTTTTTACAGGAAATGCATAAGTTGGCATAGCGCCTTTTATATGATGTTTATCATACTCTTCTTTTACTTGAATATCTAATATTATTATATCTTCCTTTTTCTCTATAGCCTCTTTAAGCTTTTCGGCAGTATAATAATTAAAATCTTTTTTAGTAGTTGCCTTAGAGTCATTCTTTTTACATCCTACTAAAAATGTACTTAAAGTACAAATCATTAACATTAAAGTAATAAAGACCTTTTTACTTCTTTTCACATTAATCCCTCTCTTCTAATTATTTTGGTGCATCAACACACCGATTTCAATTTTATCATAATTATTTAATAAAAAAAGCATATATAGTTTTTATCTATACATGCTTTTCTATTAATTATATTTTTAAATACCAATAAACAGAGTTCTAACCTTCAGATGGAGTTTTTACTCCATCTGAAGGTTAGAACTCGTTATCCAGGGACGTAGCTGCCGTTATCCCCCACTTTGTTAGAAGTGGGAGTGTTACGGCAGATAGTCATCGGATAAATTATCGTAACAAATTAATATCTTTTAATGTTCAATCTTCCTTGTAATAATTTAATCAATGGTATTGCAAGTATTGCGCCTACAGTAACCTGCCCAATATTATTTGGAATACCCGCAAGTCCTAAAGCTAAAGCTTCACCAAAAGTATTCACCTTCATCAATACAAATTTAACTAAAATTATCTTTGTTACAAAATATCCAAAAACCATCCATGCTCCTGCTACTGCAAAAGCAAATATATTGTTAATCACATTCTTACCTTCATAGTCTCCTCTATATGCAATGGTTGTAGCAATTAAAGCCATTACCCCTTTTATTACAAAAGTGAAAGGTACATAATATGCATGTGCTGTTAATAGGTCTGCTAAACTCATTCCAACAGCAGCTGTTATAGCTCCTTTTTTCCTTCCAAATAAAATAGCTGCAAAAAATACCATGCTATCACCTAAATGATCATATCCAATACCCATCACTGTTGGAATTTGTATAAACATAGTAGATACACATATTATTGCTGTCATAAGTGCCATTTGAGTAATTTCAATTGCCTTTGAACCACTCTCTTCATTTCTTACGATATTTTGTTTCATTTAAAATTCCCCCAATATTATTATTATATTTTTCTTCTATTTACATAATATAATAAATAATTAATAAAGGGAAATGTATGGGTACACTCTTTAGATTTATTAAAGTATACAAAAAGAGACTATACTTTTGAATCACACTAGAATTCAATCATATAATCTCTAATTTTGCTAATATACATAATTTACTTATAGAAATATTTAGCTTAATCCTAATTTTTTTCTCTTATTCACAATATGCTCTTCTATATTATTTGCCACTTCTACTGGGTCATCTCCAAGAGCAATCTTACCTCCAGTTATTTCTTCCACATCTTCTGTTAATAGCTTAACCAGTTTAGGTGCACCAGTCATAAATGGCACTGGTGATAAATGAGTATATGTACCATAAGCCAGTGCAAATATGCCATCTATAGTAGCCTTTTGCTCCATCCATTCTGGAGCAGTAACTGCTATTGGAAGATCAGATATATCTAAATCCATATGGTCTGCAAGAGCAGTTACAAGCATGGATATTCTTCCCGTATCCGTACAAGTTCCAAAACTTAGTACTGGGGGGATTTTCAAAAGATTGCAAACTTCTTTCAAACCTTCTCCAGCTATATTATTAGCTGCTTCTAAGGTACAAAGTCCTGCCACCTCTAATGCGTGATTTCCACAGCCACCAGCAACAACTAATATATCTTTTTTAATTAATTCCTTTGTGAGATTCACTGTATTCCAGTCCTGCGGTCCATTTCTCAAAGTTGAGCAATTGGCCAATGCTACTATCCCTTTAATCTTACCAGCAGCAATTACATCTACTAGTGGATCCAACTTATTTCCAAGAACTTTTAAAACTGCCTCAGTAGAAAATCCTGCAATGGCCTTTTGAGTAATTTGGGGCACCATTGGCTTAACTTTATCTTTACGTTTTCTAAAGTTTTCTATTGCCAAATCAATAAGCTTATCTGCCATGGCATCTACTTTTTCAGGATCATAAGGAATTTTATACTGCAAACCTGGCAAATCTATAATAGTACTTATGCTCACCAAGGTTGCTTGATATTTTTCAGCATAATGGTCTATAGCTGGTGGCGAACAGTTTTCTTCCATAGCAAGAACATCTACCGTACCTGTAGCCAGTAATGGCTCTATGGTTAACCAGTTACCCATTAACCCTACAAAAACATCATCTACTTCAAATCTCTGTAGTAATTCTTGCCCTGTTTCAATTGACCCTACTACTCTAAGACCTTTTGCCCCAGCTGCTCTAGCTTTTTCTTGAACTTCAGCCATTTTAGCCTTTTGTATAGTAGCCACTCCGCCCCAAGGTTGATGTCCATTAAATACTATATTTACATACTCTGGATCCATAATGCCTAAATCAACATTTACCTCATGTGGCATTGGTGTTCCAAACAAAATATCTTGCACCATTTCAAGTCCAATTTGGGAATTATATATGGTAGCTATTCCTAAACGCAATGCCTTTGCTGCTAAAGATTTGTAGCTTCCATCCACATTTGTTAAGCAACTAGCCACACAATTTTGCTCTTCATGAACTGTTCCCGCAGGATATATATTTATTTTTTTCCAAAGCTCTTTTCTTTTTCTTGGGGCAAATACCTCTACCATAAGATTTTTTTGTTCAGTATCTATTTTCTGCTGGTTTTCCAATAATTCTGCTAATTGTATAGCCATGTTATTTATGTCTTGGCTGGATTCAATTCCCAATTTCTCACACATCCATTTTAATTTATCCACATCTTTAATTGTAAAGGGCGTTTTTCCTTCCCCTGTAGCCTTTAGTGTGCGAAAAGCTTCATATGCATGGTGACTATATGTACCTGCTCCCATTATATTTTTTAACAAAAAATTTCTCATAGCCATAGCATCTGGCCCAATGCCACATACTCCCTTATCCTGTCCGCTCTTTTCGCTTATCCTGCATGGCCCTTGAGAACATAACTGGCAACTTAACCCTTGTAGACAAAATTTACAACGAATTTTTTCCTGTAGTGCCCATCTATCAAATACATTGGACATTCCATCTTCTCTTATTCGCTTTAACATTTCCTCAACCGAATCGTGATAACTTACACGACCTTCTGTTTTTTCCAGTATGTTTTTATTCATAATTTTTACAGCTTTATAAAATCTATAATAATCTAAATATATATTAAAATAATAGATCTTATTCATACACTAATCACTTAAATAACACTTACATTTAACTATGATTAATGTACATAATAGCATATATAATGCTATACCATCAGCCAATGGTAATTTCTCACCTCCCTCTAAAAATATTTTCGATTTTATTCTGTGTATTTCAAGGTTATTTATACATTAAAATATTCCTTATGGCATCTATAAACAGAGCTCTTAGCTTCAGATGGAGTTTTTACTCCAACTGAAGATTAGAGATCGTTATCCAGGGACGTAGCTGCCGTTATCTCCCACTTTGTTAGAAGTGGGAGTGTTACGGCAGGTAGTCATCGGATAAAATAAGTATTTCAAAAGGAGTGGGAAAATCCTATTCTCCCACTCCAAAGTCCGTATTATTATATAAAATTTCTATATTAGGATTTTCGTCCAAAAATGAATATTTATCCTTAAACCACTTCACAAGTTGCTCATCTCTTTCTAAGTTAGATGAATTAGGAGTAAAAACATTTATTGCAGCATGAGAAAAATAGTTTAAAGCAATTTCTACATCTTTTTCAATCATTTCCTTAGTCTGACCTTTTATTCCTACCATTAAACAAGGTGATTGAAAATACTTCTTAACTTCTTCTGGAGATACAAACTTAGCATTTTTATTTAACACTATATTTCTAAAATTATAATCAAAAGTTTCCACTCCTATTTTAAAAACTATTGGTATTTTAAAGAATTCTCTCATTTCATCTAGTCTATTTCTATAGCACCAATGGCTTTCCAAAAATAATTTTTCTATATTTTTTTCTTTAATAATTTGTAATATCCTCTGTAAAGTTTCCTTTGGAAGCTCAAAGCAGCTTCCTGAATTTATTACCTCTAAAACCTTGTACTTTCCTGTAACTTTTTCAAGTACTTCTAAATTTACTTTATTTATTTCCTCTTCTGATTCCGAATTATCCAGTATATAATCACAAAAGGTACACTTACCCCATATACAAGGAAATCCTTTTAATAATACAATTTCTCTTTTATTTTTATTTTCAATAACACTATATCTATCCATACTAACTCCTTACGCATTTTTCTTTAATATTTCTTGGTAATCCCAATATTACCGGCATTACTAAGGATACTGCTACAAATTTATCGCAATAATCTGTTAAAAGTTGTACTATAAATACACTAATAACCTTGTTTACCCCTAGCACTGATAATAATTGAACTATATAAGTTGAGCCAGAAGAAGTTATACCATCAAAGACAAAAGCAGCTATTATAGCACCCACGAAAGATGAAAATATAGAAACAGCAAATACTCCTAAAGGCATTTTAATTCCTTTCATAAAACCCTTCTTAAACATTAAGCCACTTAAAAGTCCTACTAATATTTGCACCGGAGCAAAGTATAAAGAATAAATATCAAAAGTTATTCCACTAACTATACTTCCACATAGTCCTGTGGCAACTCCATATGCAGGCCCTAAAACAAATGCCACTAAAATAGTTCCTATTGAATCTAAATAAATTGGCAGTCTTAAATTTAAAGCTATGAAAGCTCCTATGATATTCAATGCAATTCCAAATCCTACTATACTTAACTTTAAAGCTGATACCTTTTTCATCTATATTACCTCTTTCACTTTGCTTATAATTTTTTTACTTTGTGGAAATAATGTTTCCAAAAACATCTGCATAAATTTAGTAGAATCCACCTGATTTAAGACTACAGCGTTATGCGGTTTATTCCAAAAATCTTCCACATCCACTATGGATTGTCCCATGGCAATTCCCTCTTCAACTACTTGAACATAAGAAGAAAAGCCGTCACATAAGGACCTATCCATAAAATAAGCAACTGCTAAAGGGTCATTAATTACACAACCTATTATACCCTCTTGTTTCCAATGAAAATCCACGTAAAATTTCGTAATATCTACAATGTATTCAGCTATTACTCCACCTAATCTCTCAATTAACTGGAGTATATTTGGTGTAAGTACTATTTTCCTAGTCACATCCAAACCTACCATGTGTATAGACTTTTCTAAATTCTTATACACATAATCCGCACCATGAGGGTCAACCCAATAATTAAACTCAGCTACTGGGGAACAGTTTCCATGACTTCTATATGAGCCTCCCATGGATATAAATTCATCTAAGTTTTCAAATGCTCTTTTATCCTTAACTAAAGCCTTTGCAATATTAGTTAGCGGTCCCAATGCTATAATTGATACATCCTTATTATTTTTCAAGGTATCAATTATAAAATCCACAGCACCAAACTTAACTATTCCACCTTCTACTTTTTTAAAGAAACATTCCCCTAGCCCATCTTCTCCATGAGTATCTTGAGCCGTTACTAGATCTCGCTTTAGAGGATTTTCTTCTCCAAAATAAACCGGCACATGAAGTGCATCACAAATTTCTAAGGCTTTTAAAGCATTTTCTACTCCTTGTTTAGCTGGAACATTTCCACAAACAATGGTAATTCCAACCACATCCAGTTTTTGTGATTTTAAAGCCAAAACCAATGCCAATGAATCATCTATTCCTGGATCACAATCAATTATTACCTTTCTTTTTTTATCCATCTTCCTTCTCCTTTACACATCTGTTTTTTAAGTGATTTTTGAGAACGGAATATACGACTTTATTTATTTTATTCCATTGTAAAACAAAAAAAGCCGTACCTAAGGATACAGCTATACCGCAGTATGATAAATCCTTAGTTTTTTATACTGGGAGTTCCCGAACCAGTCCCACTTTAAATTAATTTAAGTGGATTTATGGATTTATATATTTTTAAAGACTAATTGATTATATCATAAATTTCATAAATATAAATAGTAAAATTTAATATTAAATAAGACATTTGTCGTAACTACTTAAAATTATTTTATGGTAAAGTAAAATGAATCTTATAACATGAAAGGAGGAAAGCTTTAGTGCGTGTTTCTTATTTATTATAAATACACTCATTAAAGATAATTTATGAATAATCTAATTTCAACTTTTATAGGAGCTTTAATAGCTATAATGATTATGCTAAATGGAACTTTATCTAAAAGTCTAGGGAACTACACTTCTAGTGTAATTATTCATATCATTGGACTTTTTTCCATGATAATAGTATTGCTAATAAGCAAATCAAAAATTAAAATTCAAAAGAATATTCCTTTATACTTGTATAGCGCTGGTGCTATTGGTGTTTTTACTGTTCTTTTTAACAACATAAGTTTTTCAGCCGTTGGCGCCTCTGTAACTATTGCCTTAGGCTTACTTGGACAATCTCTTGCATCTATTCTCATAGATCATTTTGGTTTACTAGGAATGAATTATGTTAAATTTAGAAAAAAGAAAATAATTGGATTAGTATTCATAACTTTAGGAATCTATGTAATGACTGTTTTTTAAAGGAGGATCACCCATGTTTTATATACTTATATCTATCCTAGCTGGTGTTTCTATTGTAGTAGCTAGAATCATTAATTCAAACTTAGCAAATGAAATTGGTATATTTCAAGGTACCTTTTTCAATTATGTTACAGGATTAGTCCTTTCATTTATATTCTTATTTTTTAGTAATGAAACTTTAAAACTCTCTATTTCAAAAACAAACTGTATACCTTCCTGGGCTTACTTAGGTGGAATGGTCGGTGTTTTAGTAGTTGTTCTATCCAGTTATATTACTCCAAAAATATCTGCTTTCTATTTAACTTTGCTTATTTTTATAGGTCAGCTATTTATAGGCATTATTATTGATTATTTTACTTTAAATAAATTATCCATAGGCAAAATCCTAGGTGGAATTTTGGTGTTAATCGGACTTTCTTATAATTTAACTGTAGATAAAAATCCCGAACCCAATTCTTTACAATAAGCATATAGTAAGTAGCACTCTTTCAGTGCTATTTATTATTCTGCAAATTAATCTTTGTTATCGTTTTGAGTAAATTTATATATTTTTGTATTTTTATTACATATATGATAAAGCAGTACCTACGTGTACTGCTTATTTAATTATAATTTTAATTTTATTAATAAAAAAATTAAAATTTTTATTTTTTTAAGAAGGATTTTAAAAAAATACATAGAATATTAACAATGTAAAAAATTCCATTGAATAAATTACCTTAATTGCCTTTATATACGGAAGATTATTACACTAATCTCTTAAAATCATATTTTGTTATTCTTATTTTTTAACATAATATTAAGCTTAAATAGAAAGGCGGTGTTTCCCAATGTACTACATAACCTATACCAATAAAAAAAACAAAAAATAATTTTTAGGGGGTTATTTTAATGAAAAAAATATTAGGCTTTTCACTTACATCTATGTTATTGCTAAATTCAGCAATAGTTAGTGCAGTTCCAAGTAATACTAATTTAATCAATCCATCAAACAAAGAATTTAAACAGGTAAAAATAGTTGAAAAATTCAATAAAAAATCAAGAAAATCTGGAAAAGAATTTAAAATTCATTTAAACAAAGCTAATGGAAATCCAAATTTTATTATTGGAGATCTTGCTGAGAATTCAGTAAATACATCCAAAGATGCTGAGAAATTTATGACTGAAAATAAAGATGTGTTTAAACTAGAAACTGGTGGTTTTGTAAATAAGGACACCCAATCAGATAAACTTGGTATGAAACACTATAAAAACAAACTAGTTGTGGATGGAATTCCTGTTTATGGATCAGAGGTTGTAGTTCACACAACTGCTAATGGTAATGTATATGGACTAAGTGGTAACGTAACTAGTGAAGTACCTTATAAAAATTGGAATAAGCAATTCAAACTTAATTCTGATAAGGCTATTAAAATAGCCGAAAACTCTCTAAATATTAAAGGAAAAAATATTGAGTATACTGCTAAACCAAAGGCAGAACCTTATATATATAACAAAGATGGCAGCTGGATTCCAGTATATCATGTTACAATGCAATTTTTGAGTCCATTCCCTGCTAATATGAAGGTTTTTGTTAATGCTTCAAATGGTACTATTGTAGATTCAAAAAATTTGGTTAAAACATCTGCTACTACTGGTACAGGCGTAGGATTATACGGAATAAGAAATATTAACCTTGACTTAATAAATAATCAATACTATATGAGAGATTTAACAAAAAATACAACAATAGAAACCTATACTGCTAACTATGGTTCTTCTTTACCTGGCACAGTGGTAAACGATGCAGATAATAAATTTGATTCCTCATCACAATTTGATGCTGTAGATGTTCACTATAATTCAGGTGCTGTTTACGACTTCTACAAAAATAACTTTAATATAAATAGCTTTGACAATAGAGGTACTACTATCAAATCTACAGTTTTATATAGAGATCCAAGATATCCTAACGAACCTTTTGATAATGCATTTTGGAATGGAAGTCAAATGGTTTATGGCGATTGTAGCGGCACATACTTTGATCACATAGGATCAGCTCTTGATGTTGTTGGTCATGAATTTACTCATGCAATTACAGATAGAACTGCTAATTTAGAATATGAATATCAATCCGGCGCTTTAAATGAATCTTTCTCAGATGTATTCGGATATTTTATTGAGGGAGAAAATAATGACTGGTTAATGGGAGAAGATTGTTATACTCCAAATACACCTAATGATGCTTTAAGAAGTTTAGCAGACCCTACTTTATATGGACAACCTGCTCACATGGACAATTATAGAAACCTTCCAAATACTCAACAAGGTGACTGGGGCGGAGTTCATATTAATAGTGGTATTCCAAATAAAGCATTCTACCTTGCAGCAACATCAATTAACGATAATTCTAAGCTACAACAGGTGTACTATAGAGCTTTAACTTTATATTTAACACAATACTCTCAATTTATAGATGCTAAAAATGCATTAGTACAAGCAGCTAACGATTTATATCCTGGAACAACAATAGCTCAAAAAATATCTGATGCATTTGCACAAGTTGGTATAGGACAAGCTTCTTCTGCTAGTGACACATATGAATCAAACAATACACTTTCTACAGCCTATGGACCTTTATCTAGCGGAACTTCCTATAAATCATATATATATTCACCAACAGATATTGATTATTTCTACTTCAATACTTCAAGAACTGGAACTATAACTGTAAGTTTAACAAATCTTCCAAAGGATTATGATGTGTATCTATTAAATTCATCTGGAAGAATAGTTGCTAGATCAACAAGATCAAGCACTTCAAATGAAACTATATACTATAGCGCTCGAACAACAGGTAAGTTCTATGTAAAAATTGTAGGCTACGGTGGTGCATATAGCCAAAGTGGAGCGTATTCATTAAATGTAAATTATCCAAGATAAATATAATATAAACAGAGCTCTTAGCTTCAGATGGAGTTTTTACTCCAACTGAAGGTTAGAGATCGTTATCCAGGGACGTAGCTGCCGTTATCTCCCACTTTGTTAGAAGTGGGAGTGTTACGGCAGGTAGTCATCGGATAAACTATTAGTTCATTGTAAAGTCCCAAAAATAGAGCCCTCTCATATTTTTGGGACTTCTTTTATTCAAATTTAAACATTAAAAATTTTTGCTCTTTATTTAGTAATTCTTCAAATAATATATGGCAAGTTGCGTCCTATCTCTTAATTGTAACTTTTCAAGTAAATTTGTTACATAATTTCTTACAGTACCTTCACTTAAATAAAGTATTTTTGAAATTTCTTTATTAGACATTCCCTCTCCTATAAGTTTAAGAATTTCAAATTCTCTTTCACTTAAGGAAATTTTATTTTCACATTTTTTATTACTTTCAATCATACACATTATAGAATTCAAAATTTCGCTTTGAAATACACCATTACCATTATAAACTGTCCTAATACTTTCTATAATATTGTCTGATGACTGATTTTTTAATATATACCCTTCTGCTCCATTTTTTATAGCCTCTGCTATATACTCATCATCCTTAAAAGTAGTTAAAATAATTACTTTAATATTAGGATTTTCACTCTTAACTTCCTTTGTAGCTAAAACTCCATCTAAAGTAGGCATCCTAACATCCATAAGTACTATATCAGGATTTTTCTTTCTGCAAAGTTCTATTGCTTCTCTGCCATTTGAAGCAGTTCCTATAACCTGAATATCCTCTTCAATATCTAGGATTAATTTAAGACTGTCCCTTATTAATCCATCATCATCGACTATTATAATCCTCAAAAATATTCACCCCCAAGCTTTCCATAGGAATAACACAAACTATTAAAAATCCATCATTATTATCTATAGATATACTTCCCCCTAAATTTTTTATTCTTTCCCTCATTCCACTTATTCCTAAGCCCTCTTTTATATGAGCACATCCTACTCCATTATCTTTTATATAAAGTCTTATATACTTCTCATTAGTTTCCAAATTTATATTTATAGTATCTGCCATAGAATGCTTAGAAGCATTAGTTAAAGCCTCTCTTATGTTTGTAGCTATAATCTCCATTATATTAGATGGTATGTTATTAAAATTCCCTCTATAATTAAAGTTAATTTTGCAATAATTGAAGCTTTCTATTATTTTATTTATATAATTTATACCTATAGATTCTACTGGTTTTATATTGTGTACCGTTTCTCTTAAAAGTGATAAAGCTTCAGATAGTTCATTAATAGATTTCTCCAGTAGCTTGTCAGATTTTTCTCTGTCTCTATTTTTTATTTTAAATGCTGCTTGTAATTGCATATAAATACCAGCTATATTGTGTCCTACTGTATCATGTATCTCTCTTGCTATTCTATTTCTCTCTCTAACTTCCGCCAAATGCTCTATTTCTATATAAGATCTAATAAGCCTATTTTTAGTACCCTCCAGTTCATATCTTATCCTTCTTTCAGAATCATATAATTCCCTGTGTTTTTTCTGCTCTTTTATATATTTACTATAAATATACCCATAAAGATTAACCATAAAAAACAACAAAGTATTTATAGGTATTTCATCAGGATTAGAATTTATAGCTATAGGTACAATAAACAATAATCCAAAGTAGTTTTCCTTTTTTATTAATTCATAAGAGCACGGAGCTAGAAAAATAATAAAATCTTTTATATAAAAGCTTATAATAACAATTATTATTGCCTCTAAAAATATAAACATTTTGGATCTAAGATATCTATCTGTTAAAATATCCATAATAGCAACTATTAAAATTGATGTAATTAAAAAATGAGAAACTTCTTTTTTTATTATACTCATGGCAATTATAAAACTATAAAAGCTTAATTTAAATATATATTCCATAATATACCCCTTTAATAATAGGTTTTAATTACTTTTCTAAAAAACTATATCATGATAAAACACAAAAGGTATAATGTGGTTGAATTATGAAATTTCATAATTACAGTAGTATAATACCTTTTGTGGGACAATCATACCATAATATCTATATTACAGTATATTTGAAAAGTTATCCATATGCAAAATCATCAGTTTAAAATAGAATTTTAACTTTAACTAAAATTTAAGACCGAAACTCCTTTAGAACCTTTTTTACAAAATACAAATTTAAGAAATCCACTAGGAATTTGAACCCTCATTTTACATTCTAAATTCTAAATAAAAAAAACAATATAAAGCGTGGATATTATGTGCGAAAGCTAGGTTTATTAATTAACAAGGCAGGAATCCTTGTTTCCTGCCTACTTTTATTTTACATCTGGTTTAAATTATTATATCTTTCTTTCTCCATGAAGCTAGAAGTAAAAATACTACAGTAAAAAGCATTAATATTGATATCTCTGGCAATACACCATATAAAGTTTTTCCATACATAAGTTTTTCTGCAGCCGATAGCATCCATGTTATAGGTATAAATTTAGATATGACCTGTAATATTGGTGGCATAACATCTCTAGGCCAAAAACATCCTCCAAGCATAGCCATTGGAGTAACTAATAGATTTGAAACAGTCGAAGCTGTTCTCATATCCTTAGCATTGCTAGAAATAAATAAGGCAAAAGCCACAACCAATATTGAAAAAATTATAAATAAAGAAAACATATTTATTATTGATGGAAATTTTATATTTAATACCTTAATCATAAACGTAAATATTGCTGTTACTTGTATTGCTAGAACTACTAAAAAACTCAAAAGATTTTGCAAGGTATAACTTCTGGGCTTAATTGGACCTGTAAATATTCTATAGTATACTTTTGTTTCTTTATCTTCCAATATAATTGGAGTAATATTAACCCCTAACATTAACATATTATATGCTAAAAATCCTAAAGAAAATAAAGTATTTTTCTTGCTTACTGAATCATTGCTCATACTTTTATATTTTACCTCAAACATTCCTTTTTCATATTTATTCATGGCTTTATAGAAAAGTTTTTCATTACCTTTAGCTGTTTTTCCTATAGTTTTTGCAGCCGCAATAAAACTTTCCATACTAAATTTAGGTGCTATAGATGCATTTGTTCCATTTATTGCAAACCCCTTTATATTAACATTCTTTCCCTCTATTAAGTTTTTGGTAAAATCCTTAGGAATTTGAATTACATAATCATTTTTAAGATTAATTAAAGATTCCTTTATTTCAGATTCCTTTAAATAATTTATTTTATTTTCCTTACCTACTTGCTTTATGAGAAGTTTAGTAAGTTTAGTATTATCATTATCTACAACTCCAATAGAAAATTTAGAACCACCGTTATTAAACATAATAATTAAAAATATAAGAATTGTCGGACAAATAACCATAAATAAAAGGTTAGTTTTTGATTTAAATATTCTCTTTAAATTATTCCCAAATATGGTCATTGCAAAGGTCTCCTCCTTTCTACCACTACAGATATAATAAGACATAAAACTATACCAATCCACATAGCTAAAATACTAGAATTGATTAATTCTGTATTTGAACCATATATAGAGTTAAACATTGCATTATGAGCCATACCGTTTGGTATAAAATGCATTATCTTATTATAAGTCTCATTATTATTAGCATTTTTTGAGTATCCACCAGATACAAATGTAAAAACTACCACAAGTATATTTAAAATTCCAGCGGCTTTGTCATCTTTTCTAACCAATGTTGCCATCGCCATTCCTATAAAATTAGATAATACAGACATACTAAATATAATAAATACTATTAATCCCATATTGCTACCATAATTAGCCTTAAAAGCATATTTTGCAATTAACATTAATATTAAACCTTCAAAAAAAACTGTTAATACAGATGCAGAAATATATCCAATTAGAATTTCTATTTTTCTTGTTGGAGTGTTTGTAACTCTTATTCCTTGCTCTTTATATATTTCCGATATAGCATACTTCCCATAAAGTGATCCATACATAAGTGTCATAACTAACATGGTTACAGCGTAATAGTCTATAGCTTTTGGAATTTTTCCGCTAATATCAATAGAAGAATCTATTATGCTATTATTTCCTTCCGCATACTTATCATTTCCCCCTATAGTGTAGGAGGCATAAACTGCGTTTGCCCCATTTACAAATCCATTTAAAAGATTTTTAGTAATTTCAGTTTGTATGTTGTTCCTTTGATTATATAAGGATATACCTATTTTTTTACCATTCCTTATATTTTCCGTAGAATCCTTATCCATATATATAAAGCTACCTCTCTCATTAGCTTTTATACTTTCTAGTCCTTCTTTTTTACTTTTAACTTTTTTTACTTCTACTATATCCTTTAATTCATCAGATGTTATATACTTTTCAAAACTCCTTGTCATCTCATTTCTATCTTCAATGCAATAATATACTTTTGCTTTTCCTATATCTCCAGGTGTATATTGACTTTTTAGAGCAGTGCCCAGTATTAATATAACCACTACAGGAAGGAGCAGCATGTTGGCTAAAACTTTTTTATCTCTAAAATTTCTTCTTAAATTATAAAGTATTATATATAAAATCTTCATATGTGTCCCCTCCTAATCTCTTAATTTTCTACCCGTAAGTGTTAAAAATACTCCTTCTAAAGTTGGCTTATCCACATTTATTTTATTTATGTCTATACCATTATTTACAATAACATCTATTATTGTACCTAGGTTCTTACTGTTCTTATTTGATATTACTTCCATAGAATTTTCATCTACAACACAATCCTTTACTCCTGGTATCTTTTTTATATTTTCCACTACGGTATAGTTAATACCAGAAAGCTCCATGGTTATTTTATCTTCTGTAGAAATAAGCGCCTTTAGTTCTTCATTTGTACCCCTTGCAATTATTTTACCTTTATCCATTATTACTATTTCATCACATATCTCTTCTATTTCCTCCATGTAATGAGACGTATATATTACCGTTGACCCCCTTTGGTTTAATTTTTTTACCGAATTTAATATATGCTTTCTGGATTGTGGATCTATTCCTACTGTTGGCTCATCCATAATTATTAATTTAGGCTTATGAACTATGGCACAAGCGATGTTAAGTCTTCTCCTCATTCCACCAGAATACTGCTTCGGATAATCTTTTCTTCTATCCCAAAGCCCAGTAAACTCTAAAGCCTCTTTTACACTATTTTTTAATGTCTCACCTTTTAAACCATACAATCTACCGAAAAAAGTAACATTTTCATAAGCCTTCAAATCCCAAAATAACGCAATATCTTGTGGTACAACACCTATTTGGGCCTTGATCTCCATTTCATTTGCCCATAATTCTTTTCCAAAAACTTTTATTTCTCCTGAGTCTATTTTTGAAAGACCTATTATGGTATTTATAGTAGTGGTTTTACCAGCACCATTAGGTCCTAATAATCCAAATATCTGTCCTTCCTTTATAGCTAAACTGGCATTATCCACTGCTAAAAATTCTCCATATCTCTTTACTAAATTTTTTATTTCTAGTATCATAATATCCCCCTCTTTCTACAATCTTTATCTGTAATCTAATAGCTCAAATGGCACATATCCTATAAGTGAAATATGTATTGCTGTTTCTATAATATTATAGTACTAAAATTACCAGCTTCGTTATAGTGATAAAAATAATAAATATAGGATGACATTTGTCACATTTTCATTAATAATTCTTTATATAACTTTTAAAAATTCTATTGTTAGCTCTCCTACAAGCTTGTGTTGTTTGTTTTTATTTTAAATACCCAATACCTCACTACTATTTATACAATTTATTTTTGTAATAACCATCTAATAGATACAATGCACCAAAAGATAATAAGCAAGCTTCGTATACTTCAGAAGTTTAGCACTTAAAAATTTTTGGGGCGTGAGCCCGCTGATTTATAATGAATGATTGAGGGTTAGGTTAAAAACCATAAATTCTGATTTTTGCTGGAAATTTTAGAGAAAAAATTTGCATA
>NZ_CABDWS010000062.1 GCF_901447495.1 Haloimpatiens lingqiaonensis | reverse complement strand
CCTGTTAGAAAAATTTGTTAGTTATTTATAGGATAACTATAAGTATTACCAATGTAATAATATTCATATATATAAATATTTATCTATAAATGGATTTTTAGCTTTTAAAATTAAAGAAGTTAAGTTACTATTTTATTTTAATAAGTATCATATAACTTTCGAAAGGCTACACCTAAAAAAGATTATGAACGCTCCCTTTTTATAAATTAAAGATTTCCTAAATAAAATGAAGAAAATCCACATTAATTGATATTTGATATTTATTATTTATTATTTATATATTTAGGCTGGCTGCCGCCAATAAAAGATTTAAGTTAAGTCCCAAAAGATAAATAACACAATTTCACAACGTGAAATTATGTTATTTATCTTTTTTATATTCTAAAATTTTTCGTAATGCAATGAAGAAAAATTATCCTTTAGTAGGCTGTTTTCTCCCCGTGACGATATACGCATGAACTGAAAAATCTGCTTTTAATGGAGTGATAAAATTGAAATTTGGGACTATTGAACTAGCTTTAGAACTTCTTTGTTTTGAAATTTAAAGCCCCGTTAAAAAGCCTTCATTGCTTGAGCGAGGGACGAGTGAGTTTGAAGGCTTTAGGGGCTTTAAATTTCAAAACATTTAGAAGTTCTTAGCGTACTGTTCACAGTCCCAAATTTCAATTTTATCACGGAATTAAAAGCAGATTTTTCCTATGCACCTAAGTCACATTTTTCTTATATTTTGAATTAATTCAGTTAATTTGGGAAATAATACATTAAGGTTGCTTAAAAATGAAAACACATTTTCTTATCAAATTAACTGAGGGGTGAAGAAATAAATGAATTACTTTTATACAGTGCTAGTTACAATAATTTCTATAGCCTTTATTGCTTTTTTTAGTTATACCTTAACTAAAAGAAGAGGTAAAGAAGAATCACCAATAGATGTAGTGCCTAAAATAATTGTTAATATAGAAGATTTAGAAAAGCACGCAGAGGAAATATCTAGGGGGTATTCTTCTGTGGATAAAAGAGGATACAATAAAACTTTAATAGAAAGCTTAGATAGAAGTTTTAATGATATAGTAGAGGCTCATGAAAAGATAGAAATGCATCAAAAGAACAGCAGTGATAGGCTTTATGCAGCAGAATGGATTTTGGACAATATGTTTTTAATTCAAAAGGAATATAAGTATGTTAAAAACAATGTACCTAAAAAGAATTATAAGAATCTGCCTATTTTGACCAAGGGAATAATGAAAGATTATCCTAGGGTTTATCATATAGCTGTGGAAATTGTGTCCCATACGGATGGGCGTGTAGATGAAGAAATTATAGAGAGATTTATAAAGGCATATGAGAAGAATACTGTACTTAGTAGTAAGGAATTATGGATGCTTCCAGTGATGCTTAGAATAGCCTTAATTCAAAATATAAGTAATGTGGCTAAAAGTGTACTTTTTGCTCAAGAAGAAAAAATAAAGGGAGATTTAATAGCTGAAAGGATAATAGATGCTTGTCATAGGTCTAATGGGGAACAGGAATTAGATGATATTTTTAAAGAGCAAATAGAATTTACTTATTTTTTTGGTGAAAGACTTTTTAAAATATTAAAAGACAATGGTATAGAAAATAGAAAGGTTTATGATTGGATAAATGATAATTTAGAAATGAAAGAGCTTAATTATCAAAAAATAATCATAGAGGAGCATAAAAAAGAGGCTGCGATGCAGTTATCCATGGGTAACTCTATAAATAGCATAAGGACTTTAGAAGGCATTAATTGGAGGAAATACTTTAAAAAGCTTAGCTATGTGGAAAATTTACTTATGAAAGACCCTGTAGAAGTATACCCTAATATGGATTTTGATTCTCAAGATTATTACAGATATAATATTGAAAAACTATCTAAAAAGTTTAATTTACCTGAATCATTTATAGTTAAAAAGGCATTGGAGTGTGCAGAAGAATGTGATGAACAGCAGTGTTTCCAAAATCACCAAGAATATAAAAGACATGTGGGATATTATTTAATTGATGATGGAATTAAATGTTTAAGGGAAAAACTTAACCTAAAGGAAAAGTGTGCGGATAGACTGGATTATAAATTAAAGGAGAAAAAAGTTGCATTATACATAGGAAGCATAGTTCTGGGAACTATTTTAGTTATGTGTATATTTATTTCTTTAAGTCTTAGAAGTGATAGAGATATATTTCTTTGGAAATATGTCTTAGCGTTTATTGTGTTAATAGTGCCTTGTAGTGAGATAGTGATTTCACTTTTAAATTGGAGTATTAACTATTTGTCAACGCCAAGATTTATACCTAAGATGGAACTTAAGGATGGAATAGATGAAGAAAATAGGACAGTAGTTATAATACCTACTATAATAAACAGTAAAAAAAGAGCCAAAGAATTAGTACAGCATATGGAGATATATTATTTAGCTAATAAATTAGATAATCTCTATTTTGCTTTGTTAGGAGATTTAAAAGATAGCCAAAGGGAAAAAGATCATGAGGATGAAGAAATAATAAAATTTACCTTAGAAGAAGTGAAAAAACTTAATAGGAAGTATTCTGGTGGTAAAGAGGATATATTTTATTATTTTTGCAGACCTAGAAAATATAATGAAAAAGAAGGAAAATGGCTGGCTTGGGAAAGAAAACGTGGAAAAATAATGGAGTTTAATGAACTTTTAAGAGGAGGAAAAAATACTAGTTTTAATTTTATAAGTGGAGATATAGAAAATTTAAAAGGATGTAAATATGTAATAACCTTGGATGCGGATACTAAGTTACCTAGAAATGCTGCAAGGAAATTAATAGGGGCTATGGCACATGTACTTAATAAGCCTGTTATTAATGAGGAAAAGAAAAGGGTGGTAAGAGGTTATGGTCTTTTACAACCTAGAATAAGTGTAGATGTTATAAGTGCCAATAAAACTCTTTATTCAAAGATATTTTCTGGAGAAGTGGGAGTTGATGTGTACACAAAAGCTATATCTGATGTATATCAAGACTTGTTTGGTGAAGGTATATTTACAGGTAAAGGCATATATGATATAGATGTTTTTAACTATATGCTTGAGGATAAAGTGCCAGAAAATGCGGTTTTAAGCCATGATCTTTTGGAAGGTTCTTATGTTAAAGCTGGATTAGTTACCGATATAGAGCTTATAGATGGATATCCTGCCTATTACAACTCTAGTAGCAAAAGACTTCATAGATGGGTAAGAGGCGATTGGCAGTTAATTCCGTGGGTTTTTAAAGGCAATGGATTGAATGCTTTATCTAGATGGAAACTTATAGATAATTTAAGGAGAAGTTTATTGGCACCAGCTATAATGTTATTGGTAGCTTTATCATTTAATGTATTGCCTGATGGTACTGACAAGTGGATAGTAGCAGCTATATTAGCTAGTATAAGTCCTATTTTATTCGACGTTACAGAATTTGTAACATCACCTATAAAGGGTATAAGTTTGTCTGGAAGAATATCTAATATTAAAACTGTTTTTTATCAAGTTTTCTTAATATTATGTTTTATTCCTTATCAAGCATGTTTAATGGTGGATGCCATAATTAAAACATTATATAGACTAACCATAAGTAAAAAGAATCTTTTAGAATGGCAGACTGCTGAAGATGCAGAGAGAAAATCAGGAAAGACATTAATAAGTTATATAAGCTTTATGTGGAAGGGGAGTTTTTTGGCTTTAATTATATGCGCATTGGCATTTTTAAAATCTACTGCATCAGGCATATCCATGCTTCCTTTTACCATAGTGTGGTTTTTAAGTCCTTATATAGCATATTACATAAGTAGGGATATTAAAATAGAGGAAGAAAAGTTAGGAGAGCAGGAAATAAGATATATAAGGGGCTTATCCAGAAGAACCTGGGCTTATTTTGAGGATTTTGTAAATGAAAAAAACAATTGGCTAGCTCCAGATAATTATCAGGAATCTCCTTATAGAGGGGTGGCACCAAGAACATCTCCTACTAATTTAGGTATGGGATTAATGGCTAATATTGTGGCTTATGATTTAGGATATATAGGTATTTTGCAGTTGATTTATAGAATGAAAAATTCAATAGAAAATATGAATAAGCTAGAAAAGTTGAGAGGACATTTTTACAATTGGTATAACACTAAAACAGGAGAACCTTTAAATCCAAAATATATATCCACAGTGGATAGTGGTAATCTTGTGGGTTATCTGTGGGTAATAGAGGAATCTCTTAAAGAATATGTGGATAATTTTAAGAATTCAGATAATTTAGATAGGTATGTTAGAGGATTAGAGGATACGGCTTTACTAGCTGAAGAAGAAATAGCTGAAAAAACAGGAGAAAAGAATTATTATAGTGATATATTTCAGGTATATAAGAATGAAAAGGTAAGTTTAAATAAATTTCTAGAATTATTAGAGTTTTTAAAGATTAAATGTGAAGAGGCAAATTTACAGGGAAATTTATATTGGAACAATAAATTAAAGAGTTCTATAGAGATGTTTAATTTAGAAGTAAGAGAAATATTTTTAGAATATGATCAAGATAAAAGAAAGCAAACTACTCATGAGTCGGTGAAATTAGATATAAAACAATTGATAGATGAAATTAGCCATATGGCAGAAAATACAGATTTCACTATGGTATTTCATAAAGAAAGAGAGCTATTTTCAATAGGGTATGATGTGGAAAAGAACAGTATAGGAAATAGTTATTATGATTTGTTGGCTTCTGAAGCTAGGCAGGCAACTTTTGTGGCTATAGCTAAGGGAGACATTAGTGAGGTGGTTTGGTTCAAACTGGGAAGAGCACTTACCAAAATAAAAGGGAGAAAGGCTTTAGTTTCTTGGAGTGGCACCATGTTTGAATATTTTATGCCTTTATTAGTAATGAAGGACTATAAAGATACATTGCTTCATGAGACCTATAATGCGGTAGTTCAAGGCCAAATAAGCTACGCCTCCTCTAAAGGAATCCCTTGGGGAATATCTGAGTCTGCTTTTTACTATTTCGATAGGGATATGAATTATCAGTACAAAGCCTTTGGAGTGCCTGGTATAGGAGTAAAGCGTGGATTAGCAGATGAATTGGTTATATCTCCTTATTCCACCGTACTAGCTATGCAGGTAGATAAAAAATCAGCTATAGATAATTTACATGCCTTAGAAAAGCTAGGTGCTTTAGGTAGATATGGATTTTATGAAGCCGTAGATTATACAAAAAATAGGCTAAAGGGTAGGGACAATAAAATAGTAAAATGTTTCATGGTACATCATGAAGGCATGAGTTTTATGGCATTAGACAATGTACTAAAAGATAATATACTTCAAAAAAGATTTCACAATGTACCTAGAGTTAAAGCTGCAGAGTTGTTATTGCAGGAAAGGATACCAAAGGCAATAGTATATGATAGAGAAGAAAATTATTCTAAGAAAGAAGAAAATAAAACTGAAAAGAGGAATATCATAGTTAGACAATACCATTCTTCTAATACAGATATGCCTAGGGTGAATTTATTGTCTAATGGAGAATATAGCTTAATGATTTCTAATAGCGGAAGTGGATATTCTAAAAAAGGAGATATGCATCTATATAGGTGGAGGGAAGATGTAACTTTAGATGATAAAGGTATGTTTTTCTACATTAAGGACCTTAAGGATAATCATTATTATAGTGCTACCTATGAACCTTGTAAAACTCAAGGAGAAGATTATCAGGTTTTATTTTCCCTAGATAGAGTAGGCTTTAAAAGAAAAGATGGAGATTTAACTACTTTTACAGAAATAATAGTTTCTGGGGAAGATAATGGTGAGATAAGGAAATTAACCATAACTAACAATGGCGCAGAGGAGAAAATTTTAGAGGTAACCAGCTATTGTGAGGTAACTTTAAATAATTACAGTAGTGATTTGGTGCATCCAGCATTTCAGAATTTATTTATACAGACGGAATATGATGAAGAAAGAGAATGTATAATTGCTAAAAGGCGTGGAAGAAAAAAGGATGAAAAGACACCATATATTATGCAGGTATCTATAGTTAAAGGTCAGTCAGTGGCAGCTGTGCAATATGAAACCAGCAGAGCTAATTTTGTTGGCAGAGGGAGAGAGTTAAGAAATCCTATATGTATGGATAATGATGCTCCGCTTAAAAACTCAGTAGGCACAGTTTTGGATCCAATAATAGCTATAAGAAGAAAAATAAAAATACAGCCAGGAAGTAATTGTGAGGTAATTTATACCACTGCTTTAGGGGATTCTAAGGAAGAATTAATAGAACTGGCTAAAAAGTACAGTGAATACGGAAACATAGAGAGAAACTTCACATTAGCTTGGACAGAAGCACAATTAAACATGAAGTACCTGGGAATAAAATCTTCTCAGGCCAATTTATATCAATCAGGAGCTGCTAATATACTATTTACTAATTTATCTCATAGGGAAAGACAACAGTGGATTAAAAACATTAAAAGATCCCAGAAGGATTTATGGAAGTATGGTATATCTGGAGATTTACCTATAGTGCTACTTACCTGTAGAGAAAAGAAACATATGGATTCTGTAAGGCAAGTTATAAAAGCTCATGAATATTGGAACTCTAAGGGACTTACAGTAGATTTAGTAATATTAAATGAGGAAGAGGTTTCCTATATGGAGCCAATTCAAAACTATATAAGAGAACTTATTCAAGGAAGTCCTTTAAGGGATAAACAAAACAGAAATGGAGGAGTATTCCTATTAAATAGGGCTTCTATGGAACAGGAGGATATTAATTTTATAAAAGCCATTGCTAGAATAGTTATAGATGGCGAAAAGAATTCCTTTATAAATTGCATGAGGGATGGGGAAGAGGAGTATAGGGAAGAGAAAAAATTACAAGTGTCACATAAGGATTATAATATACAAGAATATAAGTATGAAGTAGGAGAATTGCAGTATTTTAATGGCTATGGAGGATTTTCTCCACAGGGACATAAGTATATTATTATTTTAAAGGATAGTAAGGATACTCCAGCTCCATGGATAAATGTAATAAGCAATAAGTGGTTTGGATTCCACGTATCAGAAAGAGGAAGCTCTTATACTTGGTGTTTAAACAGTAGGGAAAATAAAATAACCACTTGGTCCAATGATCCAATTATAGATCCTAGTGATGAAGTGATTTATTTAAGGGATGAATTTACAGGAGAGCTATGGAATGTGACACCTTCCCCTATAAGGCATAAGGAAGAATATGTTATAGAGCATGGCTTTGGATATTCTACTTTTACTCATGCGTATAATGGCATATTGGGAAAACTAACAATGTTTGTACCTATAGACCAAAAGGTAAAGGTGTGTAATCTTACCCTTAAAAATTTATCTTCAGAACCAAGAGAAATATCTGCTACCTATTATTCTAGATTGGTTTTAGGAGTAGCACCGCAGCATACGGGAGCATATATATCCTCTTATTTTAATGAACAGGAAGGGTATATCTATGGAAGCAACCCTTATAACCAAAGCTTTGGAAATCTAAAGGCGTACTTAAAAGTTATAGGAGGAAAAGAAGAAAGTTATACAGGGGATAGAAAAGAATTTATAGGAAGAGGTGGGGATTATAAATCTCCAAGAGCATTAAAAAATAAAAATCTTTCTAATACAGTAGGTGCGGGCATGGATCCTTGCTTAACTTATAGTTCTAAAGTACATTTAGAGCCTAATGAGGAAAAAACATTGGTTATTTTATTAGGACAGGAAGAGGATATAAGTACTATAAATGAAATAGTTTCTTCCTATAAAGATGTAAATTATTCTTTTAATAAATTAGAAGAAGTTAAGAATTACTGGAGAGATATTTTAGGATCCATAAGAGTTAAAACACCAGAGCCTACCTTTGATATCATGCTAAATGGTTGGCTTGTTTACCAAACTATAGCTTGTAGAATATGGGCAAGAACTGCATTTTATCAATCAGGAGGTGCCTTTGGATTTAGGGATCAATTGCAGGATGTTATGCCATTAGCTTACTTGGATAGCAGTTTTACAAAGGAGCAAATTTTATATGCTGCATCTAGACAATATTTAGAGGGAGATGTGCAGCACTGGTGGCATCCTATTGTAGATAGCGGCATAAGAACTAGATTTTCTGATGATTTATTATGGTTGCCTTATGTAACAGCAGATTATATTAAAAATACTGGAGATTACAGTATTTTAAAGGAAGAGGTAACTTATTTAGAAGATGAACCTTTAAAAGAAGGTGAAGATGAAAGATATAATATATCTAGGGTATCTAAAGAAAAGGGAAGTATATATGAACACTGTATAAGAGCTATTGATAAATCCTTAAAATTTGGAGTTCACAACATACCTTTAATGGGCAGCGGCGATTGGAACGATGGCATGAGTACTGTAGGTAATGAGGGTAAAGGTGAAAGTGTGTGGCTTGGATGGTTCTTGTATAGTATATTAGATAATTTTGCTAACCTGTGTATGGTTATGCAGGATAAAGAGAGAAAGGATAAATATGAGGAATATAAAGAATTTATAAGAGAAAATCTAGAAAAAAATGCTTGGGATGGAAAGTGGTATAGAAGGGCTTATTTTGATGATGAAACTCCACTGGGTTCTAGAGAAAATGAAGAGTGTCAAATAGATTCTCTATCTCAATCTTGGGCTGTGATTTCAGAAGCAGGAAATAAAGATAGATTAAAGGAAGCCATGAAATCCTTAGATAAATATTTGATAAAAGAAAATAAGGGCATGGTACTCTTATTAACGCCTCCTTTTTATAAGTCTAACTTAGAGCCTGGATATATTAAGGGATATGTGCCGGGAGTAAGAGAAAATGGAGGGCAGTACACTCATTCAGTTACCTGGGTAATAAAAGCTTATGCCAAAATGGGCATGGGAGATAAGGCTTTAAAAATTTACAACATGATAAATCCAATAAATCACACCAGATCCTATTTAGAGTGCGAAACCTTTAAGACGGAGCCTTACGTAATGACTGCTGATGTTTATGGCAAGGAACCTCATGAAGGAAGGGGTGGTTGGAGCTGGTATACGGGAACTTCTTCTTGGATGTACAGAGTTGGAATAGAGGATATACTGGGCATTAAATTAAAGGAAGAAAAAGGATTTGTTATAGAACCTTGCATTCCAGATGCTTGGAAGGAGTACTCTATTACTTACAGAAGAAATAATGCTCTATACAACATAAAGGTTTTAAGGGGAAACAAAAAAGAAGTAAAATTAGATGGTAAAATTTTAGATGACTTCATAATACCTTACCTAGATGAGGGAGAACACAGTGTGGAAGTTTTAATTTAGTGCCTATAAAAATTATAAGCTTCTTAGGCATAATATTTCCTAAGAAGCTTATAGTTTGTTTTAGATATCTTCTCCATCATTATAGGTATAATCGAATTCTGGATAGGATATATTATTAACTATAATAGAGTCTGTAACATTATCCGGTAATTCTATGCAGTCTTTTTCAGAGCAAGAGGTTACTTTTTTAGGTTCCTGCTCTAAATAGTCTCTTTTATTTGGTCCATAGGGAGTTTTATTCTTTTTATTTTTCATTAATTTTTCACATCCTTTCTATATAACTATATATAGTATGTGAAATTTTTAAATTAAATAAACAAAGTTATTGGTTTTAAACTTGGATTATAGTTGTAATGCATGGCAAGACTTGTAAGAATAATAAATATAATTTACAAATATTAATAAGCAGTTATGAAAAATAAAAAGAATTATAAAGAATTATAAAGAATACTAGAAATTTAAAGAAATTTAGAAGGATTTTAATTATTTATATAGAAGTTAAATAATAAGTATTATTAATAAATAATAATATAATAGGAGGGATTTTAATGACAGAATTAAAACAAGTTTATAAATGTGAGATATGTGGAAATATAGTAGAGGTAGTGAATAAAGGAGCGGGCACATTAGTTTGCTGTGGAAAGCCAATGACATTGAAAGCAGAAAATACTACTGATGCAGCAACAGAAAAGCATGTTCCAGTTATAGAAAAAGTAGAAGATGGTATATTAGTAAAGGTTGGAGAAGTTGCTCATCCAATGACACCTGAACACTATATTCAATGGATAGAACTTCATACAGAAGACAGAGTATATAGAAAGTTCTTAACACCAGAGGATAAGCCAGAAGCATTGTTTAAAGTAAAAGAAGAAATAAAATATGCTAGAGAATATTGCAACTTACACGGTCTATGGAAAGGCGAAAATAAATAATTTTATAGTATAATTAAATCATAAAAAGGTATAATTGGGATGAATTTTATAATTCAAGTGATGTAATACCTTTTGTAGAATAATTATAATATAACGATAGAAACCACATGTTGACAAAAGCAGAAACTAGGAATATTATAATATATAATTAGTAACATATAATATAATCTTTGAAGAGAAGCAAGTAGGTTTAAAAACAGGTTTTCAGAGAGCTGTAGATGGTGTGATTACAGTAACTATGATTAAGCTGAATGGGTCTCGGAGATTCGGAATGAATTTTAGTAGTTCTTGACGTAAGCCTTACGTTACAGAGGCAGGATATTATTATGTATCTTTTAAAGGAGAACTATATAGTTTCTCGAATTTAGGTGGCACCACGTATGTACGTCCTATGGATTTATCCATAGGACTTTATTTTTTATGCAATTTAAGAATTTTATCCGATGACTACCTGGCGTAACACTCCCACTTCTAACAAAGTGGGAGATAACGGCAGCTACGTCCCTGGATAACGATCTCTAACCTTCAGATGGAGTAAAAACTCCATCTGAAGCTAAGAGCTCTGTTTATTTATAACTGACCATAAAATATATATTTAGGAGGAAAAAAAGATGGGAGATAAGAAAGTAATATTTAGTGGAATTCAACCTTCAGGTGATTTAACATTAGGTAACTATTTAGGAGCGATAAAAAACTGGGTTAAACTACAGGATGAATATGATTGTTATTTTTGCGTTGTGGATTTGCATGCAATAACTGTAAAACAAGAGCCAAAAGATTTAAGGAGAAGAACTTTGGAATTATTGTCTATATACATTGCATCAGGAATAGTTCCAGAAAAAAATACTATGTTCATACAATCACATGTACCACAACATTCAGAAGCAGCATGGCTTTTAAATTGCTTTACCTACATGGGAGAGCTATCAAGAATGACTCAATTTAAAGACAAATCAGCTAAATCAGGCTCAAGTGTAGCAGCAGGACTTTTAAATTATCCTGTGCTTATGGCAGCAGATATACTTTTATATGGAACAGATTTAGTTCCAGTGGGTAAAGATCAAAAACAGCATTTAGAGCTTACAAGAGATATTGCAGAAAGATTTAATGGTATATATAGTCCTACATTTACTATACCAGAACCTTATATACCAGAAGCCGGTGCAAAAATAATGGATTTACAAGAGCCTTCAAAGAAGATGTCTAAATCTGCAGATAACCCTAATGGATTCATATTAATAATGGATCCACCAGATGTAATAAAGAAGAAAATAAACAGAGCAGTAACAGATAGCTTAGGAATTGTAAAATACACAGATGATCAGCCAGGAGTTAAAAACTTAATAAATATACTAAGTGTAATAAAGGGTATAACTCCAATGGAGATAGAAAATTATTATCAAGGTAAAGGCTATGCAGAATTTAAAAATGATGTAGCAGAAGCTATAATAGGTGAATTAAGTCCAATACAAGAAAAAGTAAAAGAATTAATAACTAATAAAGAGTATCTTCAAAGTATATACAAAAGTGGTGCAGAAAAAGCCAGATATGTAGCTAATAAGACTTTAAGAAAAATGAAAAAGAAAATAGGATTCATTCCAGAAGAATAAATTTCAAGTAAACACTGTAGGAAAAATCTGCTTTTAATTCCGTGATAAATGTGAAATTTTGGACTGTGAACAATACGCTAAGAACTTCTAAATGTTTTGAAATTTAAATCCCCTAAAGCCTTCAAACTCACTCGTTCCTCGCTCAGGCAATGAAGGCTTCTTAACGGGGCTTTAAATTTCAAAACATAAGAAGTTCTAAAGCTAGTTCAATAGTCCTAAATTTCAATTTTATCACTCCATTAAAGTCAGTTTTTTCAGTTACAGAATACTTACTTGGTGGGTGGGAGACGGCCTATTGAAGGAGGATTTTCCGCCACTACGTTATGGAAAATCTTTAATTTATAAAAAAACGCTCATAATATTTTTTAGGCGCAGCCTTTCGTTTAACCTAATTGTGCGAAATTCTCCCCTCCTCTATAGGTGGGAGATGGATAGCACTTGCCGATAGGCAACAAATATGATAAACTCAACCTAACATATTGCTCTTAGAAAACTGAATATATAAGGTTGAGTAGAGAAAAAGGTTCTACTCGTAAAATATTCAACCATTCGCCCCACACTACAATAGCGAAAACCAAGCCTTGACGGTAGTGTGATTTAGCAATTGACAATCGCCTAGTGCGGTGACTTCTGCCAGGAAGAAATAAACTGGTATTGTTAGTGTATAATAACACAAACCGTTGGTTCAACGGGGTTAGCGTGGGTAAACTTGCTACAGTAATAGTATTGACCACGAAGCCACCAACTTCTATAAGTGGTGGTAGTTCACTCTACAATCCCTAATCACCAGTTTCAAAATAATTTAGTAGTAATTCTTAATTTTTAGGTACTAAATTATGGATACTAGGAATGATTGATTTATATAAAAAAGCGCTCATAATATTTTGTCCTAAGGCACTGGCTTGTATAAATCTTAAGTGTAATATTTAGGCTGGCTATCGCCAAAAAAAGATTTAAGTTAAGCTAAAAATATAACATAATTTCACATTGTGAAATTATGTTATATTATTTAAATTCTAAAATTTTTCGTAATGCAATGAAGAAAAATTCACCTTCACTAGCCCACTAGCCCACTAGCCCACTGACACACTAGTCCACTAAATCCGGTCCACTAGCCCACTGACACACTAGCCCACTAAATCCGGTCCACTAGCCCACTGACACACTAGCCCACTGATTTCGGCTCCCCTAACCACTAATTTTCTTATGTTTAGAATGAAAAAATAAAATAATGGGATAATAATACTATAGAGACTTGTTTTAAGGGGGAAATAGCCATGAATTCTGCTGCTGATAATTTATTTTTAAAGATATTTATTATATTGATATTGGTTATGATTAATGCTTTTTTTGCTGCTGCTGAAATGGCTATTGTGTCTTTGAATAAAAATAAAGTTAATATGCTGGCAGAAGAAGGAGAAGAAAAAGCAGTACTTTTAAAAAAACTTACAGAAGAACCTAGTAAGTTTTTAGCTACCATTCAGGTGGGAATCACTTTAGCGGGATTTTTTGCTAGTGCTTCCGCGGCTACTAGTATATCTTTAAGATTTGCAGCGTTTTTAAGAAAATTTAATACCCCCTATAGTTCTCAAATCAGTATTATAGTAGTTACCATTATATTGTCCTATATTACTTTAGTATTTGGGGAATTGATCCCTAAAAGAATTGCTCTTCAAAAGTCTCAGGACATAGCTATGTTTGCAGTAAAACCTATTGTATTTATATCTAAAATAACTTCCCCTTTTGTAAGGTTATTATCTAGCTCTACTAATTTATTAGTAAGATTGCTTGGATTTAGCACAGATAATTTAGAAGAAAAAGTATCTATAGAGGAAATAAAGTCTCTAATAGATGTAGGGGAGGAGCACGGAGTAATAAATAGCACAGAGAGAGAAATGATAAATGGTATTTTTACTTTTGATGATAAATTAGCTAAGGAAATAATGACACCTAGGACAGAGGTGTTTTCCATAAATTTAAATGCTCCCATGCAAGAAAGTATCCAGAAAATAGTAGAAGAAAAATATTCTAGAGTTCCCGTTTATGAAGAGGATACGGATAATATTATAGGGATTTTATATACTAAGGATTTATTTGCATACATAAATAAAAATGAGGAAATAAGTGAGGAATATATAAAAAGTATATTGAGGGATGCTTATTTTGTTCCTGAAACAAAAAATATAGATCAGCTATTTAAGGAATTACAAAGTACAAAAAATCATATGGCTATTTTAATTGATGAGTATGGGGGATTTTCTGGAATTGTTACCATGGAGGATTTAATAGAGGAAGTTATGGGTAACATATTAGATGAATATGATGATAGGGAACCAGCTATAAAGAAAATAGACACCAATACTTATTTGGTAGATGGATTACTTTCTATAGATGAGGTAAATGAGTATCTGGATTTGCATTTAAAATCCAATAATTCAGATACTATAGGTGGTTTTGTAATAGATTTATTAGGGTATATTCCCACAGATAAAGAAGAAAGAACAGTAGAATTTGAAAATATAGTATTTAAGGTAGAAAAAGTTGATGAGAAGAGAATAGAAATATTAAATATGTATATAAATACATAAATTAGCTCGTGTTATTTATTAAAATCAGCCCAATATATTGTCATTATTAATTCACGGTGTAAATGCAAATATTAATTTCTATAAGTAGGTCTCCATATTAAGCTTTATAATATGGAGATTTTAAAATATTAAAAAAAATTGCAAATGAAAATGTATACATGATAAATTGCTTTACGACAATATTATTTTATATGATATAATGTTTAAGGTTGTTTATTAAATTTTTGGGAGGAAGCAATTTATTATGTTTAAATTATTGGCAATAGATTTAGATGGAACGTTATTAAGAAATGATAAGACTATATCAAATGCGACATATGAAGCAATTCAACGTGCTAGACAGAAGGGTGTAAAGGTAGTTTTGGCTACTGGAAGACCTATAAAAGGAATAGGAAGATATATAGAACAACTGGATTTATTAGAAGAGGAAGATTGTTCCGTTGCATTTAATGGAGCAGCAGTTCAATTTAATAAAACTGGAGAGCTTATATATGATCAAAATATGAAAATGGATGATCTTAAATATTTATATAAATTAAGTAAGGAGCTAGGTGTAAATATACATGCATTAACTCCAAATGAATGTATAACTCCTAAAATTAGTGAGTATTCATTATTAGAGGCAGAAATTAATAAAATACCATTAAATGTGGTGGATTTTGATAATTTAGACCCTAATACCAATATAATAAAGGTAATGATGATAGACAAGGAAGAAATTCTTTCTAAAGCAGTTTCACAGCTTCCAGAGGAAGTATATGAAAAATATAGTGTTTTAAGAAGTGAACCGTACTTTTTAGAATTTTTAAATAAGGACGTTAATAAAGGTCAGGGAGTTAAAAAGTTAGCTGAAAGATTTGATATAAAGAAGGAAGAAATTATATGCATTGGCGATGCAGGTAATGACATTCATATGATTCAATATGCAGGACTTGGAGTGGCCATGGAAAATGCCATGAAGGAAGTAAAAAAAGTAGCTAATTATATAACTTTAACTAATGAGGAAGATGGAGTAGCTCATATTATAGAAAAATTTATATTAAACAAATTAGAAATTCCTACATTTTTAGAGTAGACAAGCTAAGTAATAGCTGCTAGTGATTATAGTAATACTAGCAGCTTATTTATTGACCTTTTGCCTATTTAATAAGATATCTGCTATAAAGATTGCTATGGCTAAAGCTAATAGTAGATTTATCAAAATACCACCAACTCTAAATATTAAAGTCATTATCCAAAATAGAAATATTAAGCTACCTAACCAACGTAAAAAATTCATTTGCTATATCCTCCATATTTTATATAAAAATAGCATTTTGTAGTATTGCATATATGTGACATTATTACATTATGAATGACATTATACATAATTAGTGTTTACCAAATAAAATATATTTATACAATAAATATTTATCTAATAATTTTATTAGATGCCTTTATGCTATTGAAAAACTTATTTCTTATTTGATATAATATAAATTGTTATTTATAAAGCACATGTAGAGTTTATGAATAGGAAATACTAGAGAATAGCATTAAGGTCTGTATTTACAGGCCTTTTTAATTAGATTATAAAAAGAAAGAGGAGAGAATATTGTCAGATTTTATAAATCAAATAGAAAGAAGAAGAACTTTTGCTATAATATCTCACCCAGACGCAGGAAAAACTACATTGACGGAAAAATTGTTATTATACGGTGGAGCTATAAGAATGGCAGGTTCAGTTAAGGCTAGAAAAACAGCTAAACATGCTGTTTCTGACTGGATGGAAATAGAAAAGCAAAGAGGAATTTCTGTAACTTCATCAGTAATGCAATTTAATTATGGAGGCAAATGTATAAACATATTGGATACTCCAGGTCACCAAGATTTTAGTGAGGATACATATAGAACATTGATGGCTGCAGATAATGCAGTAATGGTTTTAGACGGAGCTAAAGGGGTAGAGGCACAGACAAGAAAGTTGTTCCATGTATGTAGTATAAGAGAAATTCCTATATTTACTTTTGTAAATAAGATGGATAGAGAGACTAAGGATCCTTTTGAATTAATGGATGAATTAGAAAATGAATTAGGAATAAAGTCTTATCCAATGAATTGGCCTATAGGCTGTGGCTTAAACTTTAAAGGTATATATGACAGAGAAAAGAGAGTAGTAAGAGTATTTAAAGGTGGAAATCACGGACAAAGCAAAGCAGAAGTAAGTGAAATGTATCTAGAGGATGAGGCTACAAAGGAATTTATAGGAGACGATTTATATAATAAGTTAATGGAAGATATAGAACTTTTAGATATGGCTGGAGAAGATTTTGACATGGAGAAAGTAAAAAATGGTTCTCTTACTCCAGTATTTTTTGGAAGTGCTATTACAAACTTTGGAGTACAAACTTTCCTAGAAGACTTTTTAACAATAACTACACCACCACTTTCAAGAATGTCAGATGTGGGTGAAATAGATGCATTTGATAAAGAATTCTCAGCTTTTGTATTTAAAATACAAGCTAATATGAATAAAGCCCATAGGGATAGAATTGCATTTATGAGAATATGCTCAGGAAAATTTGAAAAAGGCATGGAAGTTTATCATGTACAGGGAAAAAATAAAATTAAATTATCACAACCGCAGCAGTTTTTAGCTCAAGAGAGAGAAATTGTGGAAGAGGCTTATGCTGGAGACATAATAGGAGTATTTGACCCAGGTATATTTAGAATAGGAGATACCCTATGTGAAGCTTCTAAAAAGTTTAAATTTGAAGGAATACCTGTATTTGCACCAGAACATTTTTCTAGAGTTAGACCAGTGGATACTATGAAGAGAAAGCAATTTGTAAAGGGAATAACACAAATTTCTCAAGAGGGAGCTATACAGGTCTTTAGGGAACCACATATAGGTGCAGAGGAACTTATAGTAGGGGTTGTAGGAGTTCTTCAATTTGAAGTGTTAGAGTATAGATTAAAAAATGAATATAATGTAGATATTAAATTAGAAAGACTTCCATTTAGAAATATAAGATGGATAGAAGAATGTAATGGAGAAGTATCTAGTTTAAGTGTAACTAGTGATACCAAGATAGTAGAAGATTTAAAAGGCAGAAGCTTATTGCTTTTCCAAACAGATTGGGGAATAAGCTGGGCATTAGAGCACAATAAAGGACTAGTTTTATCAGCTATAGCTAAGAGCGAATAGTAAGCATAAATTGCGACGCAATTTATGGCTTAAGTGGGCTAGTGTGCCAGTGTGCTAGAGGGCTAGAATTTAGTGTGCAATAAAAGCTAAAATTATTTCATTTAATGGAATAGTTTTAGCTTTTTTCTTTAGGCGCTAAATCTCTAGTATAATACTGGAATTATTTGCATGTAATTTATTATATGGTATAATTAACATAATGTTCTATTTCACAGAGCCTTAGTTCTGAAAACCACACAACTTTTAAGAAAAAGACTTCTTTGAATTCCAAATATTTTTAAAGAGGTGATCCTATTGAGAAAAATCATATTCAGTGTTATTGTTATAGCTATATTATTGTGTGGATGTTCTAGTACTAAAAATATTTATTCATATTTTCAAGAACCTAAAGAAATAGTAATATATGATAATGGTAAAGAAAAAACAATAAATAAAAGTGATGATAAATTTATAGAAATATTAGAAGCAAACAATAAAAGATTTGAATCTCAATTAGTTGCATATAAGGTTACTCTTGATGAAAAAACTCTTTCGGAGATGAAGAAAAAAGAGCTATTAATAGAATTCGTATATCCTAAAAAGATAAAAACAAAATTAAAGCATGATTCAAAAGAGTATGATAAAATTATTATTCCACTTACCGGAGATTTAAAGTCTTTAGTTTTCTACGGAGAGAATTCAGGTGATTTTGGAAGTGGGTATGGACCATTACTTTCGCCTGATGAAGTTATAAGACTAATAAAATAGAACTATCTTTAGTTAAAATATATCTAGTTAAAACTAAGATTTATACAGAAGTTTAGCACTTAAAAATTTTTGGGGCGTGAGCCCGCTGATTTATAATGAATGATTGAGGGTTAGGTTAAAAAACATAAATTCTGATTTTTGCTGGAAATTTTAGAGAAAAAATTTGCATAATAAAAGCATCCTTTTTATAATAGTTTTTACTAGAAACCAACTTAAAAAGGATGCTGATAAAATGAGTAAAAGTTATTTAAAACAATTACTTACTTATATTAATAAGGTATACGATATAGGTGAAAAAATCAATAACTTAAAAGATAAAAGAATAAAATCTGATGTAAAAATTTCAACAATTACTTTTGTAGTATTATTTGGATTTATGCTTCAGATAAGAAGTTTTAATAGATTAGAGCATTGGCTAAAAAAAGGTAAGTTTAAAAAAGTACTACCTAAAAAAATTAAAATGCCTCGCATTGATGCCGCTAGGCGCTCCTTAAGTGATTTTGATTTAGATGGATTAAAAGAAATTCATAAACATATAATAAAAACCATTGTAA
>NZ_CABDWS010000061.1 GCF_901447495.1 Haloimpatiens lingqiaonensis | reverse complement strand
AAGATTTCGTGGGGTAGGGGTAAGTGTATCTATTTTTGCGACCTATCGGTCTGCGGGCTTACCAGCCCTTTAAGTAAATGTAAAAAGATACAATTCCAGTAAAAATAAAATTTTTACTGGAATTTAGGTGCTAAATCTCTGATTATTTAATTCTTTAGTTGTTAATAGGCAATATATAATTTTCTTCTTTTCTCCAGTATAAGCACCCTCGCCGTATAGGTAAGTGGTACCTCTTCCTATTTCAGTCATAATTTTTTTAGATACTTCTTCTGCTTTAGAAGTAACTATCATGACTATTTTCTTTTGATCAAATCCCTCTATGACTTTATCTATTACTAGAGATTTTATATACATTAGGGATACTGTGTATAATGTTAATTTTAAATTTGTAGCAAACACGCCTAGAACTACTATAAGTCCATTTAGTATAAAGTATAAAGTGGACATTTTAGCACCATTTTTTTGTCTTATGATTACAGCTATTATGTCTGTTCCACCTTGGGAAGCTCTATTTCTAAATATGATTCCCATACCTAGTCCACTTAGCACAGCGCCAAATACAGTTGACATTACTAGGTCGTCTATTGATATCAAAGAAGATATATCTTTTGTCAGTACTAAGAAAAGAGACATGGTTAACATTCCTACTAAACTAAAAAATACAAAATCTTTATCTATCTTTTTAAGTCCTAATATAAAAACAGGTATATTTAATATGAATACCCAATAGCCTGAAGGAACATTGGTCATGTATTGAGCTAGTAGTGAGATACCAGCGATTCCTCCGCTTAATAGTTTATGTGGGGAGATAAATATATTTATTGCCAAAGCGTATATTAAACTTCCTAAGCTTACCCATAGTAGTCTTTTAAAATTTTTGATATTCATAAAAATTCCTTCCTTCTTAATTTTTTTGTATGTGCTATTTTCAATTAATTGAAAAATAAAAAAGACCTCTAAGTGAAGTCGTTACAGTAAATAATAGTTAAATAATTAAGAGCTAATCTTATACTGCTAAGAGTAATTTTGCATAGCACAAAATACAGATTTAAGGATTCTATGAATAATCCCATATTATGCTCATAATATTACCACTATATTTCTGTAATCCTTCCCTCCGAAAGATTGTAACAGTAAGTTTTGGGCAGGTCTCCTGGCTCTAGTTTCTTTCTCCTCTTGCCTTCCCGGTTTTAACCAGTGGTTATCAAGATTTGTCCACTATTACAGTAGCGGGGGCTGCTGTGGTTTTTCACCACATTCCCTTTTAATTTCTCTAAAGAAAACCAAAAACTTATTATTTAGTTTTATCTTTATTTCACCTTTATTGTACATCCCTATATTAAGTATGACAATGACCATATTACCTATATTTTGTTCATATACATTGATAATAGGTTAGTATCTCTTTATTTATAATTTATCCTTAAAATTTCAGTCCATTTCATCCATTCCATTAAGGTCTTTATAGTTCCAATAAAAGTCCAATATGCGTGAATTGTGAAAATAATATGAATTTAGCAAAATTAATTATGAATAGAAATTTAAAAAAGGATTTAAATGTGGTAAAATGGTATCATTGTAAAAATTAATAAAGAGGGGGAATATTTTATGCTAAAATTTAAAGATTACCAATATGTAAGACCAGATATGAAAAAAGTAGAAGAAGATTTTACAAAGCTAATTAATAACTTTACACAGGCAGCATCCTTAGAAGAACAAGACAGAATAATGGAAGAAATAAATTCCCTAAGAAGTGAAGTAGAGTCTATGGCAGAATTAGTTGGTATAAGAAATTCTATAAACACAGTGGATGAATTTTATGAAAAAGAAAAAGAGTTTATGGATGAAAATATGCCAGAATATGAAGGATTAATATCTAAGTACTATGAAGCATTAGTAAATTCAAAGTTTAGAAAAGAATTAGAGGAAAAATGGGGGAAACAACTTTTCACATTGGCAGAAATGCAGTTAAAATCTTTTGATCCAAAGATAATAGAGGATCTAAAAGAAGAAAATAAACTAACTACTGAATATGATAAACTTAAGGCTTCAGCCAAGATAATGTTTGAAGGAGAAGAGAGAAATCTATCTCAGCTTGAACCTTTCATACAATCAAAAGATAGGGAAATGAGAAAGAAAGCTTATGAGGCTTCTACTAATTTCTATGTGGAAAATGAAAGCAAGTTTGATGAAATATATGATAAATTAGTAAAAGTAAGAGATAAAATGGCTAAAAAATTAGGTTACAATAATTTTGTGGAACTTGCATATATAAGAATGATGAGATCAGATTACAATGCAGAAATGGTAGCTAATTACAGAAAACAAGTATTAGACTATATAGTTCCTGTAGCTGAAGAATTGAAGGAAAGACAAGCTAAAAGATTAGGATTTAAAGATCTTAAATATTATGATGAACCATTAAAATTCTTAACAGGTAATGCAGTGCCTAAAGGGGATCCTGATTGGATATTAAATAATGGAAAGCAAATGTATAAAGAATTATCAGAGGAAACTAATGAGTTCTTTACATTTATGGTAGAGCATGAGCTGATGGATTTAGTAAGTAAAAAGGGAAAAGCTGGTGGAGGATATTGTACTTTCATAGGTAAATTTAAATCACCATTTATATTCTCTAACTTCAATGGAACTTCTGGAGATGTAGATGTGCTTACCCATGAGGCAGGACACGCATTCCAAGCATATTCAAGTAGAGACTTTAAAGTTCCAGAATACGCATTCCCAACTTATGAAGCTGCAGAAATACATTCTATGAGTATGGAATTTTTCACTTGGCCTTGGATGAAGTTATTCTTTAAAGAGGATGAATTAAAATATAAATTCTCTCATTTAGGAAGTGCTTTAACATTTATACCTTATGGAGTTACAGTAGATGAATTCCAACATTTTGTATATGAAAATCCAGAAGCTACTCCAGAGGAGAGAAAGAAAGCTTGGAGAGAAATTGAGAAGAAATATTTGCCAAGCAAAGATTATGAGGATAATGATTTCTTAAATAGGGGAGGATTCTGGTTTAGACAAGGACATATATTCCAATCACCTTTCTATTATATAGATTATACTTTAGCTCAAGTTTGTGCCCTACAATTCTGGGTTAAGGCTAATGAAAATAGAGAAAAGGCTTGGGAAGATTATTTAACATTATGTAAAGCTGGTGGAAGCAAGTCGTTCTTAGGACTTGTAGAACTTGCTAACTTAAAGAATCCATTCCAAGATGGATGCATCCAAAGTGTTATAGGACCAGTTAAGGATTGGCTAAATAATGTGGATGACAGTAATATGTAATTAATGGGCAATGTAGCAATAAATAATATGCCAATGCTCAATGTACTAATGATCAATGAACAATTTTAGTTTGATAGAATTATAAAAGGCTCACTGTAAGCATTTATGCATCTACAGTAAGCCTTTTTATTATATTTTAAATTTTAAAATCATTTTATTAAGTTTTTGTTTAAATGAAAATTGTATATTGAAAAAAAGTATATTTTTATTGTTTATCAATAAAAATATATTGTTTTTAAAGAATAAATGGTATATAATCACAATAAGCATATATATTAGAATCAATAATAAAGATAAATTTAAAGGAGGCATAAAATGAAGTATTATGAAAAAAAATTTCTATCCAGCATTTTGAAAATAGTACTAGATATATTGCTAGTAGTTGGTATAGGCATGTTTTTATGGATATCTATTAATACCACTGTTAAAGATTATAATTCAATAAACTTAAGCAAAAAAATAATTATATATTCTTTGTTTTTAATTGGAGCTAGTGCACTTATGATTATTTTATATAATTTGAGAAAAATAATGGATTCAGTTATAAAGATGGAACCTTTTGTAAGGCAAAATGTAAAGAGTTTGACAATTATATCTATAAGCTGTTTTACAATTGCCTTTTGTTATCTTATTAATTTTTTCATAAATGTTAAATATGGAAATTATCATTTTATATATATAGATAAGGCAGGTATACACACGGATATGGAATTTTTAATTTTCTTCTTTGCGGGATGTTTTATTTTGGTTTTAGCTAATGTTTTTCAAAAGGCTGTAGAGGTAAAAGAAGAAAATGATCTTACTATTTAAGGAGGAAATCAAATGCCTATTATTGTTAATTTAGATGTAATGATGGCTAAAAGAAAGATATCTTTGTCAGAGCTTTCAGACCAAGTGGGTATAACCAACGCTAATCTATCTATACTTAAAAATAGTAAAGCAAAGGCTATAAGATTTTCTACACTAGAAGCCATCTGCAAAGTTCTTGATTGCCAGCCAGGAGATATTTTGGAATACATGGAAGAAGATTAATAGGTGAAATGTATGTGCGAAAGTTGAGTTAAGTATAAACAGAGCTCTTAGCTTCAGATGGAGTTTTTACTCCAATTGAAGGTTAGAGATCGTTATCCAGGGTATCTCCCACTTTGTTAGAAGTGGGAGTGTTACGGCAGGTAGTCATCGGATAAATTATTAAGAGAAAATTAGTGAGAGGTAAAAATAAATAAGTGAGAGTTTGGAGGGGAAAATCTTGGATAATAGTATAAATGGTGGTCAAAATGAAAATCAAAAAAATGAAAAGCCTAAGGGTCAACTTTATAAATATTTTAGTGGTTTTGGTGATGAGTTTGATAAAGATAACATAAAGTACAAAGCTATAATTTGGTGCTTATTGATAGGGGGGTTGTATGATTATTTTTTCAGAGATTATTCCATTGGAATATCTATGTTTATATATAATATGATTTTTTTAATAGCTGGTATTATCTTGTTATATCCTAAGAGCAATTTAAAAAGAAAGTTTAGCTATATATTTTTAATTCCATATATAGTATTATCTTTCAGCTATACTATTTTTAATAATGTAGAAATGGCATTTTTAAATCTCTTTTTAATTCCTGTGTTAGGAATTGGATATTTTATTTCTATAAGATACAGTAAAAGTGATTTAAATCATATTTTAATAATAAATGTTTTAGACAAGATATTTAAAACTGTTTTTTTGTCCATAACCATTTTTTACAGGTTTTGTGTAGAAGGTTTAAAGGATAAAAAGAAAAATGGACATAAGAAAAGCTATAAAAATCCTAATTTAAGGCATATTTTTAGAGGAATATTAATTTCTATACCTTTGTTGGCGATAATTATATTTTTATTGTCTTCAGCAGATATGGTGTTTGCAGGATATTTTAGTCATGTAGAAGATTTGTTTTTAAATATAACTTTTAAAAACTTTATAGGTCATCTATGCATAATAATGTTAGTCACCATTTATACATTTGGATTATTTCTTAGATTAAATTACGAAGATAAACTTAAAGATGAAAAGAATAGCGAAAGAAAGATTAATTGGGAGGCCCTAACTGTTCTAACTATTATAGTAGTTGTTAATTTTGTTTATTGCATATTTTCTGTAGTTCAATTTTCTTACTTGTATGCAGGGGGAAGAGGTGTATTACCAGAAGGTATTACCTATGCAAAATATGCAAGGAAAGGTTTTTTTGAACTGATAATTGTAACACTTATTAATTTAACTATAGTTTTATTGAGTAAAAAATATGTTAAAGGTAAAAATGCAAAGATAGAGATTTGGTGCAATATTGTTTATAGTATATTGATAGCATTTACTTATAATATGCTATTTTCGGCACATTACAGAATGAATCTTTATGAAGGGGCCTTTGGATATACTAAGCTTAGAATATATGTAGAATTATTTATATTACTACTTTCTTTAATATTTGCAGTGGTAATTTTAGGTATATGGAAGTGTGGAGTTCCTATATTAAAGTACAGCTTTATACTAGCTATAACTATGTATTGTATAATGAATTTTGCTAATTTAGATAAAATAATTGCCAAGAAAAATATAGAAAGATACAAAAGTACTGGGAAAATAGATGTTGAATATATAACTAGTCTTTCCTATGATGCGGCTCCAGAAATAGAAAGACTTTTAAAGGTAAAGGATACTACCATAAGGAAAGAGGTAAAGGATTACTTTAAAAGGCATAAGGAAGAAGCTAATATGAGCTATATGCATTGGCATCAGTATAATTATTACAAAAACAAGGCTAAAACTTATGACATTAGTACAATTGATATGTTTAACTAATGAATATATTTGCTATAATATTATATAAGAATGTGTAATTAGTAATTTAAATAAAATTATTTAAATTTTTATTAATTCTATTTTTGTAGTTATAAAATAAAACTATGTAGGAAGGAAGTGAATATTTTAGCGACTTTGGTAGAGTAAACTCCTTATCGCTAAATATAATTATGGCTAAACCAAGAGTAAAAGATATTAAAATATTAGCAGATACAAAATATTTAAAAATGTATGATGCAGAGTATGTAAATAAAAATGGTGATGATAGAAATTGGTCTATTGCATCTAGAAAAGATTTAAATACAGTGAAAGATAGATTTTTTAATGGAAAAGAGGATAAAATAGACGCTGTAATAATAGTAGCTACTCACGTAGAAGAAAATAAATTAGTTGTGATAAAGCAATTCAGGATACCTCTTAATGATTATGTATATGAACTTCCTGCTGGACTTGTAGATAGTGGAGAAGAATTTGAAGATACCGTGAGAAGAGAATTAAAGGAAGAGACAGGACTTGATTTAGTTGAAATTGATTATGATAATACAAAGGATAAGGCTTATGTATCCACAGGTATGACAGATGAATCTGTGGCAGTGGTTTATTGTACTTGCACAGGAAAAATGTCAAAGGATTATTTAGAAGCAGATGAGGATATAGAGGTTATGCTTTTATCTAAGGAGGAAGCTAAGGAACTTATTAAATCTGATAAGAAAATAGATGTGAAGACCTTACTTTCTATACAAAAATTTCTATGTGAAAGTTAAGTTAATAATATATTAATTTTGTGAGATAGGGGAAAGATCCTATATGAATAAAGATGTTATATATTCATTAGATGAAGACTTAAGGAAAGATATAATTAAAGTTAAAAATTTAATACTTAGTAAATTAGAAAAGCCTAAGATATTTTTATTTGGCTCTATAGCTAAGGGAAATTATTCTAAGTATAGTGATATAGATTTACTTGTTTTGATTCCTTCAAATAAATCCATAAAAGAATTAAGAAGTTTGAGACATGAATTAGAAGATTATATAGAAGATTTAAATATTGAAAGAGATGTGGATATTAAGGTGTATAATGCTAGTAGATATGAAGAGTTATGTCTAGAACCTTGCTTTGAAAAAGATATATTAAAGGATCTTATAGATATAAGGAGTTGGTAGCATGGTGAAGCGAGACATGTTTTATTTTGCTGACATGGATGAAAAATTCATAGAGACTACTAAGAACTGTGAGGGGCTAGAAGATGGAGTTCTTGTGCATTGTCAGCAGTGTATAGAAAAAAATTTAAAGGGAATTATACTAAAAAAATATGGAATGGTAAGCAGGGAACATAATTTAGTGAAATTATTAGAAATTCTTTATTTAGCAGATTATCCTGAGCTAAAAAAGTATAAGGGATTATGCAGGGATTTAAAGGATTTTTATTTCAGCAGAAGATACGCTTCTGATGATTATGAATTTTTAACTACGTCAGAGTATGAAGAATATTTGGAGAAGTTTTATGAATTGTTAAATAGGTTCAAGAAAATAAGACAGGGATTCAGTGAATAAAAATATATTATTTAATAATTTTTAAACCAAAAATAATAAGGAACATTTCAGTTTAACCTAAAATGTTCCTTATTATTTTTTATACTTTATTATTTGATTTCCATTGATATTTATTTTTTGTAGTTATTAAATTTATTCGTCCCAACATTCTACTCCAGTTAATCCTTTTATAGAATTTTTAGTAAACACAGGATCTTTTCTTTGTTTTTTCTGTTTTACATAATCTTTTAATGCTGCGGAGGCAATGCCACCTAATTGAACTATAGCTATTAAATTTATAAGCGCCATCAATCCCATGAATAAATCGGCCATGTCCCAAACCATTTGTATTCCAGTTAATGAACCAAATAAAACCATAAGAATTACACAGGTTCTATATATAAATAGCCAAATTTTATTAGCTTTAATAAATTCAATATTAGTTTCTCCATAGTAGTAGTTTCCTATTATAGAGCTATAGGCAAATAGAAGTATACATGCAGCTATGAATATATTTCCCCAAGATCCTACTTGAGAAGTAAGGGCATTTTGTGTAAGTTGTATACCAGTAAGGCCTTTTGTGTTATAAGCACCAGAAAGAAGTATTATGAAAGCAGTACAGCTGCATATGATAATGGTATCTGTAAATACTCCTAAAGTTTGAATGAAGCCTTGTTTTACTGGGTGAGTAACTTCCGCTGTAGCTGCTGCATTTGGGGCACTTCCCATGCCGGCTTCATTGGAAAAAAGACCTCTTTTTATTCCCATCATTATAGAAGCTCCCATGCCGCCGCCTATTACACCTTTAAAGTCAAAAGCATCGGATAATATAAGTTTAAACATTGTTGGTATGTGATTAGCATTTTTAATTAAAACAAGTAAAGCTACCAAAATGTAAGCAATGGCCATTATAGGAACAAGTATTTCTGCTACTTTTGCAATTCTTGTTACTCCGCCAAAAATTATTAAGGCAGTTAATAAAGCTAAAAATATTCCTACTACTAATTTATTTGCTCCAAAGGCTCCCTGAAAAGCTAAGGATATTGTATTGGCTTGCACAGAGTTAAATACAAGTCCAAAGCATATAGTTATAAATATTGAAAATATAACACCCATCCATCTTTTATTTAATGCTTTTTCCATATAATAAGCAGGACCGCCTCTATAGCCATGTTTATCCCTTACCTTATAAATTTGAGCTAAGGTACTTTCCACAAAACTAGATGCGGAACCTATTAATGCTATTAACCACATCCAAAATACTGCACCAGGACCTCCCATGGATATGGCTATGGCAACACCAGCCAAATTACCAGTACCAACTCTTGAAGCGGTACTTATACAAAAGGCTTGAAATGAAGAAACTCCTTTTTTTCCTTTAGAACAAACTGATTTAGAAGCACCTTCACCTAATAACCTAAACATTTCGCCTACAAACCTAAATTGAACGAATTTACATTTATAAGTAAAATAAATTCCTACAGATATAAGTAATACTATTAGAACATAAGACCAAAGTATATTGTTTCCAAAAGAAATAATATTTTGTAGAGTGTTTATCATATTATTGTATTCTCCCTTCGTGGTTCATTTAATTTCATAAAAATTTTAAAAAAGTAAAATGAATAATTAAGTAGAAAAATATTCAGCGTATAGGAAGATGAGGAATTAATAAGTTTTAGGAATTTTTGAATTAAATTGAGAAATTACGTCAAATATAGGTGTATAAAGAGATTTAACACACGAATTATGTCAAAAAACAATTTTAGTAAATTGTATCAGAAAATTAGATAAAAATCAAATAATTGAATATTCAGAAATTAATTAAAATGAATATAGATGAAATGGACAAGTAATAAGTTTTTCATATTAGAAATATTTTAAAGGCAATTATATGAAAAGTTTTAAACAATATTAAACTTTTTTTATATATGTGAAAAAAAGCGGTAAATTGTAGTGGATAAACAATGGTTAATATAGTATAATTTAATTATAGATAACAAAAGTGTTTTGAAAATGTGAAATATAAGTAGGGGTGAGTTAAATGGCAGTTGATATAGGAGGAAAAATAAAGGAACTTAGAATAAATAAAAATTTAACTTTAAAAGAGTTAAGTGAAAAAGTAGAGCTTTCTATAGGGTTTTTATCTCAATTAGAAAGAGGGCTTACTAATGTTGCAGTGGATTCCTTAGAAAAGATAGCAGAGGCATTAGAGGTAGATTTGTCTTATTTCTTTTCTATACCTAAAAGCAGTAATAAAAATATTTTAAGAAGTTATGAACAGGAGATTTTCCAAGTTACAAATTCTCAATTTATAAATTATCATTTGACTAATGATTTAGAACATAAAACTATGGTGCCAAGGCTTGTTCAAATACTTCCTAGTAATACTGAAGAAAATGTAACTAATTATAATCATGAGGGTGAAGAATTTGTATATGTATTAGAAGGTATACTTACGCTTTTTCTTGATAATGAAAGATATGAACTTTATCCAGGGGACAGTATTCATATAAATTCTACTATTCCTCATAATTGGGCTAACTACACAAATAAATTAGTAAAATTATTGGCAGTTAATACTCCAAATCATTTTAAAAATAAATAAATTTAAATTGTAGCATATGCGCATTAGTGTAGTTAAATTATTATTTAACTGGGCTTTAACACATAAATTTTAAGCTATACATTGGATGAATAGGAATATATAAGCATAAATTTTAATGCTCAATTATTAATGAAGGTTGAAATTATAATATTAGAAATTACTTAATTAATATGAAAGAAGGGAATTGGTGTTGCTAGGTAAGGTTATCAATATACAAAAGTACTCTATACATGATGGCCCTGGTATACGTACTAGCGTATTCTTAAAAGGCTGTCCACTAAATTGCTGGTGGTGTCATAATCCAGAGAGTCAATGTAGTGAAAAAGAGATTTTGTATTGGGAAGACAAGTGCACCACTTGTGGAATGTGCGTAAAAAAATGCCCTAATGGTGCTGTTGAAATAAAAGATGGAAAGATTATTAATCATAGGGATAAATGTACTGCATGTGGAAAATGCATAGATTTTTGTATGAATAATGCAAGGGAAATAAGCGGCAAGGAATATACTGTTGAAGAACTTATGAAAGAAGTGGAAAAAGATACTGTATTTTATGATGAATCTGGGGGAGGAGTTACTTTTTCTGGAGGAGAGCCTTTTTCACAAATGAATTTTTTAGAGGCTTTAGTGGAAGCTAGTAAGAATAAGGGAATTCATGTAGCTATAGATACTACGGGTTTAACATCTTCTGAAAATATTCGAAAAATAGCATCAAAAGCAGATTTGTTTTTATATGATTTAAAATTTATGAATGATGAAGAACATAAGAAGTATACGGGAGTTTCCAATGAATTAATACTTCAAAATTTAAAAATACTTTCAGATATGCAAAAGGAGATTTATGTTAGGATACCTGTGATACCAGGCATAAACGACGGAGAAAACCTAAAGAAAAGTGCAGAATTTTTAAAGGATTTAAATATAACTAAAGTCAATTTATTGCCATATCATAAGTACGGTATGGACAAATATAGTAGGTTGGAAATAGAGTACAAGCTTAAAGAAGAAAAAGAACCAACTAAGGAAGAAATGGACAATATTTTAGAAATGTTTAAAAAATATGGATTAAATGTAAAGATAGGAGGTTAACTATGGTTATGAATGAAAGAGTTAGAAAATTAAGGGAAGAAAGTTTAAAGGCTGTTCCATATATAACAATGGAAAGAGCTGAACTTGTTAATGAAGCGTATAATAAGTATCAAGGCAAAGTACCTACTCCAATACTTAGAGCTTTAGCTTTTAAAAATATAATGGAGAAGAAGAGACTTTGCATAAATCCTGGGGAAATTATAGTAGGAGAAAGAGGAGAAAGACCAGCAGCGACTCCAACTTATCCAGAACTTTGCTGCCACAGTTTAGAAGATCTAGATATTATGGATAAACGTGAAAAAATATCTTTTAAAGTAGATAAAGAAACTAGAAAGATACAAGAAGAAGTTATAATACCTTTTTGGGAAGAAAGATCCATGAGACATATGATTTTTGAAAGAATGACAAAAGAGTGGAAAGAATGCTACGAGGCAGGTATATTTACAGAATTCATGGAACAAAGGGCACCAGGACATACTGTAGCAGATGATAAGATATATCATAGAGGGTTTAAAGAATTTAAAAAAGATATAGAGGAAGCTTTAAACAATATAGACTATGCAAATGATGAAGATGCCTTAAACAAAAGAGATGAGTTAGAGGCTATGAAAATATGTTGTGATGCTATTATAACTTATGGAAAAAGATATTCTAAGTTAGCTAAAGAATTAGCTGCTCAAGAAAGTGATTCTAATAGAAAAGAAGAGCTTTTAAAAATATCAGAAACCTGTAATTGGGTACCGGAAAATGCTCCAAGAACATTCCATGAAGCTCTACAGATGTATTGGTTTGTGCATATAGGAGTAATTTCTGAATTAAACACTTGGGATTCTTTTAATCCAGGAAGATTGGATCAGCACTTATATCCATTCTACAAAAGACAGTTGGAAGAAGGAACTATTGACAGAGAACGAGCAAAAGAGTTACTTCAACTTTTCTGGGTTAAGTTTAATAACCAACCAGCACCACCAAAGGTAGGAATAACTTTGGCAGAAAGTGGAACCTATACGGATTTTGCGAACATAAACAGCGGTGGTTTGACTAAAGAAGGAAGAGACGGAGTTAATGACGTAACTTACATGGTTTTAGAAGTTATAGATGAGATGAGACTTTTACAACCAAGTTCTAATATTCAATTGAGCAAAAAAAATCCAGATAAATTTTTAAAGAAAGCTTGTGAAATTGTAAGAAAAGGCTGGGGTCAGCCATCTATATTCAATGCAGATGAAGTTATATCTGAAATGTTAAGAGCGGGAAAAACTTTAGAAGATGCCAGATGTGGAGGAACTAGTGGGTGTGTAGAAACAGGAGCTTTTGGTAAAGAAGCTTATATATTAACTGGATACCTAAATCTTCCAAAGATATTAGAAATAACTTTAATGAATGGAAAGGACTATTTAACAGGAAAGCAAATAGGACTACAAACGGGAGATGCTTCAGAGTTTAGCAGTTATGAAGAGTTGTTTGAGGCCTTTAAAAAGCAACTTCATCACTTTGTGGAAATAAAAATTAAGGGAAATAATGTTATAGAAAAATTATATATGGAGTACATGCCAGCACCTTTCTTATCAATAATTATTAGTGATTGTATCAAAAGAGGAAAGGACTATAATGCAGGAGGCGCAAGATATAATACAAATTATATCCAAGGTGTAGGTATAGGAACTATATCCGATAGTTTAGCAGCTATAAAATATCAAGTGTTTGACAAAGAAAATATAACAATGAAGGAGCTTTTAAAGGCTTTGGAAGATAATTTTGAAGGTCATGAACTTGTACGTAATTTAGTGTTTAATAAATCACCTAAGTATGGAAATGATGATGACTATGCAGATGACATAATGAGAGAAATATTTGAAGCTTATTATGAAGAAGTTACAGGAAGAAAGAGTATGAAGGGTGGACATTATAGGATAGATATGCTTCCAACTACATGTCATGTATACTTTGGTTCTGTTATGGGTGCTTCTGCAGATGGAAGAAAGGCAAGGGAGCCACTTTCAGAGGGAATATCTCCATCTAAGGGTGCTGATAAATTAGGACCTACAGCTGTTATAAAATCAGCTGCTAAAATGGATCATATTAAGACTGGAGGAACATTATTAAATCAAAAATTTACTCCTAAAGTTTTAGATGGCGAAGAGGGCATAAATAGTCTATTAGGTCTTGTAAGAGCTTACTTTAAACTAGATGGTCATCATATTCAATTTAATGTGGTAGATAAGAGTACTTTACTTGATGCTCAAAAACATCCAGAAAATTATAAAGATCTTATAGTTAGAGTTGCTGGTTATAGTGATTATTTTAATAATTTAAATAAGGACTTACAGGATGAAATTATAAATAGAACGGAACAAAATATTTAATTATAGAAGAGTTGTGCCGCCTAATTGTAAGTGTAATTGGGTGGCAGTAGGTCAAAAGCTAAGGAATATTTAAAATGTAAATAGACATAAGTAATAAATGATTTTAATTTGACAAGTTAAAATGATTTTAATTTATATTTTGAAAGGGGATTATTAGGATGAATAAGATAATTGGATTTATAGGTTGCGGCAATATGGGTGGAGCCATGATGGCAGGACTTATAAAGGCTGGAATATCAGCTCCAGAAAATATTATAGTTGGGGATTTGAATGAGAAGAGATTAGAAGAAACTAAAAAAGAATTTGGAGTTAGGGTAACTACAGATAACAGAGAAGTAGCAAAGGAAGCAGACATACTTATATTATCAATAAAACCAAACATATATAAAGTAGTTATAGATGGTTTAAAGGATTCGGTTAAGGAAGATGTAGTTGTAATAACTATAGCTGCGGGAAAGGGAATAAAAGAAACTGAAGAATTATTTGGAAGAGATATTAAGGTTATAAAAGTAATGCCAAATACTCCTGCATTAGTTGGAGAGGGAATGGCGGCTTTAGCTCCAAATAATAAGGTGACAAAAGAAGAACTTCAGGAAGCTGTTAGCATGTTTGAAAGTTTTGGGCAAGCAGAAATATTGGATGAAAAATATATGGATGCTGTTACAGCAGTAAGTGGTTCATCACCTGCTTATGTATTTATGTTTATTGAAGCTATGGCAGACGCAGCAGTATTGGAAGGAATTCCAAGGGATAAAGCTTACAAAATGGCTGCACAAGCAGTTTTAGGTTCAGCTAAGATGGTTTTAGAAACAGGAAAACATCCAGGAGCTTTAAAGGACATGGTATGTTCTCCAGGAGGAACAACTATTGAAGCAGTGGCAGCTTTAGAAGAAAGAGGATTTAGAAGTGCAGTTATAGAAGCTATGAGAGTTTGTGCAGATAAATCTAGAGAAATGTCTAAGTAAGTAAAATTTATAAAGAATATGCACTGGGCTTAAGGATATGCTTAGAGATATGTGATATTAATTAAAAATAATAATATGCAAAGAGTAGATAACAAATATTGTTCATTTTTAGCTTTAAGTGTGATGAACAATATTTGTTATTTGAATTTTTATTTTCATATTGTGTTTTGAAAGTGGTTATAAAAGAAGTAAAAAATAAAGTGAGAAGTGAGAAGTAAGAATTGATAATTGACAATTGACAATTAAGAATAAAGTAAGAAGTGAGAAGTGAGAATTGACACTTGACAGTTGACAATTGAGAATTAAGTAAAGAAGTAAGGGGTAAGAGGTAAGGAGTAAGAAGTTACAGTTGAGAATTAAATAAGTAAAGAAGTGAAAAGGTGAAAAATAGTAAGTGAAAATTTACGGGTTATAGGAATAATGGGATAGGTTTGAAGAGTATAAGGAATGGGGGATGGTGATTGTGAAGATACGTAATAGAATAGAAAATCTTCTAGTTGAAATGAAAAAATGTGGTATGGATGGCCTTTTTTTAATGAGAGAAGCTAATGTAAGGTATATAAGTGGATTTACTGATTCTGATTCATATGTTTTAATAACTGAAAAAGGCAATTTTTTCATAACGGATGGAAGATATACGGAACAAGCCGAAAAGCAGTGTCCAGATTATAAAGTTATAAAATGGGGTAAACCTGTGGGAACTTTAGGCGATACTGTTAATAACATAGCTAAGGATTTAGGATTAAAGTCTATAGGATTTGAAAAGGACAAAATGACCTATGCCCTTTATGAGGATTTTAAGGCTAAGTTAGAAGCTGTAGAATTAGTGCCAACTTTAGGATTGGTTGAAAAGTTAAGATATGTTAAGGATGAAGAGGAAATATCTAATATAAGAGAAGCTTGCAGAATTGCAGATGTGGCCTTTGAAAGGATATTGGACTTTATAAAGCCAGGTATCAGTGAAAGTGAAGTGGCATTGGAGCTGGAATATTGTATGAGAAAAGAAGGAGCTTCAAGTGTTGGATTCGACACTATTTTGATATCTGGTAGTAAAACATCACTTCTTCATGGAAAACCAGATAATAAAATTATAGAAGATGGAGATCTTATAATTTTGGATTATGGAGCTTTGTATAACGGATATATTTCAGATATGACAAGAACTATAGGTATAGGTCATTTAGATGATAAGAAAGTGGAAATATATAATTTGGTAAAAAAGGCACAACAACAAGGGCTGGAGACTGTTAAAGCTGGAGAATGTGGAAAAACAGTAGATGATAAAATAAGAAGTGTAATAAAGGATTATGAAGACTATTATTATGCTGGAATAGGACATGGTGTTGGAAGAGAATTACATGAGGAACCATTCCTAGGTAAATACTGTAATAGAATTCTTCAAGAAAATTGTGTTATTACAGTTGAGCCTGGTATTTATATACCTGGTTGGGGCGGAGTTAGAATAGAGGATACTATTGTAGTTAAAAAAGATGGTTATGAAAGACTTACTAATTCAACAAAGGAATTAATAATATTAAAATAGAACTATATGTATAGGATTGTGCATATTTAAATTAAAAAATAATTTAGAACTTAAAATTTGTAATTCGGTCCGTGAAACCTCGTATTCTTGTGGGCTAGTATGCAAGGGCTTTACGTTATCAGGGTTCGATGTACCCACAACGTAATATTAAATTTTGATTTTAAATATATCTCTAAATTGTTTTATATGTAAAACTTAAGTTAAGTATAATAAGTATAATAGGAGAGAATTTTATATGACAAAAATACAAAAAAGAAAAAATTTGATGGCAGATTTATCCCTTCTTTTTGTGGCAATGTTATGGGGTGGAGGGTTCGTAGTTGTTAAAGATGCCCTTAATTCAATAACTCCTTTTTACATAATGGCTATGAGATTTAGCTTATCTTTTTTACTCATGTGTTTAGTGTTTTGGAAAAGAGTTAAAAGGATTGGTAAAAAAGATTTGATAGGTGGAAGTGTAATAGGTATATTTTTATTTTTAGCTTTTGCATTTCAAACTATAGGTATTCAATATACTACAGCAGGAAAACAAGCTTTTCTTACAGCTGTATATGTGGTGGAAGTTCCTTTCTTGTGTTGGATTGTTATTAAGAAAAAACCAGATAATTATTCCATTATTGCAGCTTTTTTAGCCTTTTGTGGCATTGGAATGTTGACTATGCAAGGAAGCTTAAAAATTAATTTAGGAGATGCACTTACACTTATATGCTCCATATTTTTTGCAGCTCAAATAATAGCTATAGGTTTTTATGCGGAAAAAATAGATCCAATAGTACTTACAATAATTCAATTTGGGGTAGCGGCAATTTTATCATATATTTTTGCTTTAATATTTGAGCCTAAATTAGCGCATTTAAATACTAATGCTGTATTATCAATAGTTTATTTAAGTTTATTTAGTACATTAATAGCTTTTCTTGTGCAAAATATTGCCCAAAAATATACATCTTCAACTCATGCAGCAATAATACTTTCATTGGAGTCATTCTTTGGATGCTTATTTGGAGTTATATTTCTTGGAGAAAATCTTACATTTAAAATAATAATAGGATGTATACTTATTTTCTTATCTATATTAACCGCAGAAACTAGATGGGATTTTTTAAAGAAAAAGCATAAAAGTTAACTTTATTTACGGAATGGGGAGGTGAATTGTTGCTATATAGATTTTTATAGTCTAGTGGCAACGGGATTGAAAGTGGAGATATGTAGGGAAAAGGAAGAATTAAAAGAAATAAGGAAAAAGATTTTTTATTTAATATTGCCTATAACGTTAGAAAGTATACTAGAAATGTCTGTAGGACTTTTTTCTATGGCTATGGTAGGCAGACTTGGGGAAATTGCTATAGGTTCTATAGGGATAGGTTCTAGAATTGCAAATATTGTCTGGGCAATTTTTAAAGGCATAACCATAGGAGCAGGAGTTTTTGTAGCTCAAGCCTATGGGGCAAAAAAGATGGATAAATTAAGGAAAGTAATACAGCAGACAATACTTTCATCATTGATATTAGTTATAGTAATACAGCAAATTATATTTTGGAATGCGTCTAAGATTTTGTCAATATTTAAGCCTGATGCGGTACTTTTAAGCAATGCAACACAGTATTTGAGGATAGTTTCTTTTGGATTACCTTTTTTAGCTATAATGCTAATAGCTATTTCAGTGCTCCAAAGCATGGGGGATGCAAAAACTCCATTTTATATGGCTTTGGTTATGAATGTGGTTAATATTGGTTTTGGATTCCTGTTTATATTTGGAAAATTAGGATTTCCCAAGCTTGGACTTAGAGGGGCCGCAGTGGCTACAGTATTAGCACAATTTGTAGGCTTCTGTATGGCATTCTATGTTTTTTTTAGAAATAATGGAATATTAAATCCTCTTTTAAATAAGAATTTTTTTCAACTTAATTTACAGGAAGTAAAAAATATTTATAGGGTGGGAATTCCTTCTTCCATGGAATCGTTATTTTGGCAGCTATCAGCTATAATTCTTACTAGAATAATGCTTAAATACGGAAATACTGTATTTGCTGCATATCAATTGGGACTTCAAGCGGAATCTATTTCATTTATGCCTGCAGCAGGATTTGGTATAGCAGCTACTACTTTTATAGGGCAATGTGTTGGTGCTAAGGATGGAGAAAAAGGAAAAAAATATTTAAAAGAAATAATGAAAGGTTCCATGATGATAACAACATTAACCACAATTCTTCTAGTGTTTTTCCCTCATGGAGTTCTTAGAATGCTTACGGATAAAGAAAATATAATAGTTTTAGGAGTTAAATATTTAATAATAATGGGGGTTGTACAAGCAGCTCAAAACGCCTCCGGAGTTTTAAATGGGGCATTAAGAGGAGCTGGATACACAAAGGTTCCTATGATTGTATCAGGTATAGGACTTTGGTGTATTAGAATACCGGCTTCACTATTTTTAGCGTACATATTAAATACTAATATAGTTATGGTATGGATAGCTATGGGGATCGATTTGGTAATAAGATTCTTCCTAAGCCTTTATTTGTATAGGAAGAAAGATATATATAATACGGAGACGGTTTTAGAATAAGATTTTTATAATTTAGCGTTCCAGAAGTTTAGCGCTTAAAAATTTTTGGGGCGTGAGCCCGCTGATTTATAATGAATGATTGAGGGTTAGGTTAAAAACCATAAATTCTGATTTTTGCTGGAAATTTTAGAGAAAAAATTTGCATAATAAAAGCATCCTTTTTATAATAGTTTTGACAAGAAACCAACTTAAAAAGGATGCTGATAAAATGAGTAAAAGTTATTTAAAACAATTACTTACTTATATTAATAAGGTATACGATATAGGTGAAAAAATCAATAACTTAAAAGATAAAAGAATAAAAT
>NZ_CABDWS010000060.1 GCF_901447495.1 Haloimpatiens lingqiaonensis | reverse complement strand
GGAAGGAATAAACGCTGAAAGCATCTAAGCGTGAAGTCCACCTCAAGATTAGATTTCCCATAGCGTAAGCTAGTAAGACTCCTGGAAGACTACCAGGTTGATAGGTCGGAGGTGTAAGCATGGTAACATGTTCAGCTGACCGATACTAATAAGTCGAGGGCTTGATCAAAAGATAATTGTCAATTGACAGTTGACAATTGACAATTAAAAGATTTTCCACACTGTGCAATTTTGAAAGAACAAAAAAGTTCTTTTATTCTAGAACCTAGAACCTAGTACCTAAATAAAGCTGCGCAGCAGCCTAAACTAGCAAACTAGCACCTAGCACCTAGGACCTAGTACCTAATAATTACAAAGAATCTGGTGATTATGGCTTGAAGGTAACACCCCTTCCCATTCCGAACAGGACGGTTAAGCTTCAAAGCGCCGATGGTACTGCAGGGGAAGCCCTGTGGGAGAGTAGGTCGTCGCCAGGTCATTTGGCTGGATAGCTCAGTCGGTAGAGCAGAGGACTGAAAATCCTCGTGTCCCTGGTTCGATTCCTGGTCCAGCCACCAAAACCCTTAGATTTATCTAAGGGTTTTTTATTTTTTGCAATTTTTATATAAAATAGTAGGAATATATAAGGTTTATAAAATAAAGTGGGAAATTAGTATGCATTGAGAACAACAAAATAACCTCCTTTTGGCAAGGGTACTTTTAAATTACCAAAGGGAGGCCATATAAACTTTATATATTATATTGGTTATTACATTTTTATGATATCGTTAATTTTATGAGCAACATTTTTCAGATTTTCTGCATTACTAGCTAATTCTTCACTAGTTGCAGCTGTTTCAGTTACTGATTCGGATATAGATTTAAATTTATTTATTACATTTTCAGTTATGTCTGATATGTCTTTATTGAAATTTACAACATTATTTGTTTCAGATACCATAGATTTTGTGAATTGGTCTATAGTATGTATGTCCTTATTAGTTAATTTTAATTGTTCTATCATACTATTAAGGCTGTTTACAGTAGTATTTAATATATTATTACCATTCTTGATTTTATCATCGTTACTTATCATGTATTCTTCTACTTCTTTAATATGTATTTTTAATTCACTTATAATTTTTTCTACATCTTCAAGGGAATCTTTAGTATTTTCAGCTAGCTTTCTTATTTCTTCTGCTACAACAGCAAAGCCCCGTCCTAATTCTCCTGCTCTTGCAGCTTCTATTGAAGCATTTAATGCTAGCAAGTTAGTCTGTTCTGAAATACTTCTAATAATTAATAGTATATTATCCACTTCCATAGATTTTTGTTGAAGTATATTTGTAGAGTTTAAAGTTACATCTATACTTGAAGCAATTTCCTGTATTATACGTAATGTTTTATTTAGTGACTCCTGATTTTCATTAGAAATTTCAATGAGTTCTGATGATGTTTCACTAGTGTTACTTATATTAGAGGAAATATTTCTTGTTTTTTGAAGAAAATCATTTAATATTAATATATTTTTTGAAGTTTTATCTAATATGTTTTCTGAATCCTCAGTTAGAGTATATCCAGTATTAGCTATATTTTGAATAGAAACGCTTTCTTGCTGTGCAATATCAGATAAAATATTACTGGATTCAAGTATGGTTCTTGAGAAATCAGAAGATTCTTCTATTATAGTCCTCATGTTATTACGTTCAGTAGTCAATTCATTTTCATTCGCATCCACTTTTTTTAGTAGGTTAGAGGCAAAATATGCGAAGGCATAAATACCTAATAAAGTTAATATAACAATTATTCCTCTTATAAACAATTCTGAAGTACGTAGATTTCCTTCTGGGAGAATTGAAGAATTAAAATTTGAAACAATTGACACGCTTATTATTGCCATAATTATTGAAGTTGCTAACATTTTTAAGTCTAAAAATAATGCCCCTAGTATTACAAAATAAAATATTACCCACCACAATTCTTTAGATGGAACTGAAAAGTTTAAATACAAATAGTGCACATAGGTGATTATAAGTATCACAATTTTTAATAATCTAAAATTTTTCTGTATTAACACACCATCTCTTAGGGCAAATTTGTACATTGAAAATAAAATAAATATTTCTATAAATGTTAATATACCCAGTTTAATTAGTGCAGACCATTGTAGTTGCTGGTTTATTCCAAGTTTCTTTAAGGTTGTAAAAAAAATTAGGGACAGTATGCAACTAAAAGAATAAATTAGCAATACAAATTTTAATGTATCCTTCTGATAAGAAATTATAGTTTTTTCGTCTTTCAATGATTAACACCCTTTCTATGTAAATAGTATTAGTATGAAACTAATAGTATTATCGTATAAGTTAGTGAGAAATTGAATACTTTTTACACTATAATAGCTAATTATGAAAAAATAATATATTTATTGAATAATATTGAAAAAGTTGATAATATATTTTTGAAAGATAAATTTAGTATAATTTAATATAGTATTTAAATTATAAATAAATAGTTTTTATAATAGACGAATGGGAGTGACATATATGGGATTTAGAAATGTAAATATCATAGGTACAGGGGTATATCACCCAAAAAAAAGAGTAGGAAATGAATTTTTTATTAAACATTTTGACAGTAAGGATATAGACATAAGGGAACTTCTAGATAATTTGGGGAGAAAATATAGGTATATAATCGATAACAATAAAGAAAATGCATTAACTATGGCATTAGAAGCCTCTAGGGGCGCACTAAAAAGTGCCCATATATCGCCGGAACAATTGGATATGATAATATTTTCATCAGATACTCCAGAATATTTAACCCCATCTAATGCATTGATAATAAATAAAGAATTAAAGGCTACCAATGCACATATAGTATATGATTTAAATTCGAACTGTGTAGGAATGGTTGTTGCTCTAGATCAGGCTGCCAGAATGATGAAGACTAATGACAATGTAAAATACTGTTTGGTATGTGGTGGACTATATGTTTCCTCAATAGCAAGAGAAGATTGTAAGTATACATATCCCGCTTCAGGGGATGCTGGAGCTGCTCTTATATTAGAAGTTAAAGAGGAGGATACTCTTAGAGGAGTATTAGATTCAAAATACACCACTGTTTCTAAATATTATGATACAATAATGTCTCCAGCTTGTGGAATGACTAAAGCTAGAAGTAACGATGTAGATGAATATGAAAAAAAACAAAAATGGAGAGGCTTTCATTTAGATTTTTTTGCCCCTGAATGGGCAAATGCCATTACATATTTTTCACAAAAGTTTCACTTTACAATTGAGGATATAAAACTTTTCTTGTTATCACAATATTCAAAGCAATTTATTATTGAGACTGCCAAGTATTTAAATATAGATGATTACCAAGATAAATTTACTTATATTGGAGATAAGTATGGGTATACTGGCACAACTAGTCCAATAGTAGCTTTTCATCATGCTATTAGGGACAAGGATATACCTAGAGGATCTAAGGCGGTATTTTGTTCTGTAGGAGCAGGTGTAGCTATGTGTTCAGTACTTTATGAGTTTTAATATGAAGGCTTAGGGAAACTTTTATATACTATTGAATATTTTGACTTTTTGTGGTATTGTTATATTGTAAAATTGAAAAGAAAAATTTAGGTTATTAGTATTAAAAGGGAAATTGGTGAAAATCCAATGCAGCCCCCGCTACTGTAAGAGGGACGAAAGTTGACTATGCCACTGTATTATACGGGAAGGCCAACAAGTAGAGAGAACTCAAGTCAGGAGACCTGCCTAAAATTTTAAAGTGTGCCTTCGGTGGGAAGTGACTACTTATAATTTATTGATTAAATTTAATGGAGTAATTCTGTTAAATAGATGATTATAAGAGAAGATTCCCTAACCTTTTGGTTAGGGATTTTTATTTCTATGTATCTTCCTACCTTAATTATTAAGTATAGTTAATAGTTTTGTTTTATATTTAAATCACATGATTTATTTAAAAATAAATATAAAAAAATTAAGAGGGGGATACAAAATGCGTAAAGAAAAATTTAAATTGGCTGCAGCCTTTGCACTAATGGCAATTATTACGCCTTCCACTGTACAAGCTATGCACATAATGGAAGGATTTTTGCCAGCAAAATGGTGTATTTTCTGGGCTATAGTTACAATACCATTCTTAGTAATGGGAATTAAGAACTTAAACAAGATATTTAAAGAGCAGCCTGATAAAAAGATTTTAATTGCTTTAGCTGGAGGATTTGTTTTTGTACTATCTGCTTTAAAAATACCTTCAGTTACAGGAAGTTGTTCACATCCAACAGGAGTAGGACTTGGAGCAATTTTATTTGGACCTACAGTTATGAGTGTACTAGGAATAATAGTTTTACTATTTCAATCATTATTACTTGCTCATGGTGGACTAACTACATTAGGTGCAAACACATTTTCTATGGCAATAGTAGGACCTTTAGTATCTTATGCAATATTTAAACTTTTAAAGAAAAATAATGTTAAGACATCAACTTGTGTATTTTTCGCAGCGGCTTTAGGAGATTTAGCTACATATGTGGTTACAGCTACTCAGTTATCTATAGCTTTTCCAGCCACATCAGGAGGCATAGGAGCTTCACTTGTAAAATTCTTAGGAATATTTGCAGTAACTCAAATACCTTTAGCTATAGCAGAGGGACTTTTAACTACTGTAGTTTACAACCTACTTTTAGATTATAAACGTGAAGGGGTGTTAAAAGATGAAAGCATCAACTAATACTGGTACTTCAACAAAGAAGAAAAATATAATTTTGCTTTTAATAACATTAGCACTTATTATAACGCCTTTAATATACAAGAGTGGAGCTGAATTTGCAGGTGCTGATGATCAGGCAGAAGGTGCTATAACGGAAGTAAATCCAGGATATGAACCATGGTTTGAAAGCATTTGGGAACCACCAAGTGGAGAAATAGAAAGCTTACTTTTCTGTGTACAAGGAGCTATAGGTGCAGGGGTTATAGGATATACATTAGGTTATTTTAAAGGAAAGAAAAAAAGTGCTTCTGATAGATAAATATGCATATACCAATAGATTGAGAGATTTTAATCCTATGGCAAAATTCTTTTTTGCCATAGGAATACTAATTTTAGCCCTAAATATTAGGGATTATAGATTCAATCTGGGTATTTTTCTATTTCTACTGTTATTAACAGTAGGGGTTGCAGGAATTCCTTTGAAAAAATATATCAAACTCCTTTGTATTCCTATAGCTTTTTTAATTATAAGTCTTATAACTATTTTAATATCCTGTTCTCCTAAGAGAGAATTGTTTTTATGGGCATTACCACTGTCAAAAAATTACATAGGCATAACAAGAGAAGGAATTATAACCTGTAGGCATGTATTCTTTAGGGCTATGGCGTGTGTAGCTTCTACATATTTTATGGCATTAACTATACCTATGAATCAACTTATAGTGGTTTTTAAAAGGTTTAGATTGCCTAAGGTATTTATTGAACTTTTAATATTGATTTATAGATTTATATTTATATTTTTAGAAGAATGTAAAGAAATACATACTGCCCAAGAAATGAGATTTGGGTACAACAATAGAAAAAATTCTTATAAATCTCTTTCACTTTTGATAAGATCTTTATTTGTAAGGGTTATGCAAAAACATGAAGAATTAATTATATCATTAGAGAGTAAACTTTATGACGGAGAATTCAAGATGTAAAAAGTAAAATTTGAAATTAAAAATTCAAAATTTAGAATGAAGGATAAAACTCCTTTATGAGTTTTCATAAATTTAAGTTTATGAAATTCTTTTGGAATTTCAACATCCATTTAACATTTAACATACTGAATTTTAAATTGAAAATATTTATTTAATATAGGGCTTCAAGTTTATGTGCGAAAGTTGATTATGTTATTTAAACATAAAGGGTAATGAATAAAAGAAGGTGAAGAAATATGCTTAGAACGGAAAATTTAACTTATGTGTATGAGGATGGAACGGTAGCTTTAAATAATATTAATATAGATATGAATAAAGGAAATAGGATAGGCATAATAGGGGCTAATGGTTGCGGAAAGTCAACACTTTTTTTGAACATAATAGGAATATTAAAACCTAAAAAGGGCTCGGTGTTATATGAAGATGAAAAAATTCAATATAATAAAAAGTTTTTAAGAGAATTTAGACAAAAGGTGAGTATAGTTTTTCAAGATCCGGATAAACAAATATTTTATTCTAATGTGTATGATGATGTGGCATTTGCCCTTAGAAATTTAGACTTTCCTGAAGACATAGTAAAAGAGAGGGTTGAGCAGGCATTAAGAAAAACTGGTGCTTACGAATTTAAGGAAAAACCGGTACATTTTTTAAGTTATGGTCAGAAAAAAAGAGTAGCTATGGCAGGTGTTTTAGCTATGAATAGTGATATAATATTACTTGATGAACCTACTGCAGGATTAGACCCATTGATGACTAAAAGTGTCACAGAAATAATTCATAAATTAAGCGCAGATGGAAAGAAGATAGTTATATCAAGTCATAACATGGATTCCATATATGACATATGTGATTATGTTTATGTGCTTAGTAAGGGAAAAGTAGTAGGCGAAGGTAGCGTAGAGGAAGTATTTACAAAGGAGGAGCTTCTTAATGAAGCTGGGTTAAATCAGCCTTGGCTTGTGAAGCTTCACAAAAATTTAAATGTGCCTTTGTTTAAAAATGAGGAAAGTTTCTATAAATATTGGAGGGAACAATATGGAAATAGCGGTAGTAGGAGTTAACCACAATACTACTCCTATAGAAGTTAGGGAAAAGGTTTCTTTTACTGAAACTAAAAAAATAGAAGGTATAAATTATTTATTGGATGGACGCATTAATGAGGCAGTAATTTTATCCACTTGTAATAGAAGTGAAATATACATATGTAGTAAAAAGATAAATGAAGGAATAAAAGATGTAGAAAAATTCTATAAGGAATTTTTCCATATAAATAATATACATGACTATTTATTTGTGAAAAAAGGTAAAGAAGCTATAAATCATGTTTATATGGTGGCATCAGGCATGGATTCAGTGGTATTAGGAGAGGATCAAATTTTAGGACAAGTTAGAGATGCTTTAGATTTTTCTATGGAAGTTGGCGGCAGTAAAAAAATATTAAATAAACTTTTTAGGGAAGCTATAACTGCTGCTAAAGATATAAAGTGCAGACTTAAGATATCTGAAATACCTCTTTCCACTAGTTATATAGGAATTAAACTTTTAAAAGAGCAGCTAAAATCATTAAATGGTAAAAAAGCTCTTATAGTAGGCGCAGGAAAGATAAGTAGTCTAAGCTTGAAGTATTTAAAAGAGGAAGGTTTAGAGGAAATTTATATAACAAATAGAACTCATGGGAAGTTAAAGGATTTATGTTTTGAGTTTCCAGAGCTTAAAGCTATAAAATATGAAGATAGATATTCTGCTTTAAAACATGTAGATATTGTTATAACAGCTACTTCAGCTCCCCATATAATATTTACTAAAAAGGATATGGAAGATATTAAAAAAGAACTTTATATAATGGATTTGGCACTTCCAAGAGATGTGGAGCAAAAGGTAGAGGAAATTAAAAATATACATCTTTATGATATAGACGACTTAAAGAAAACCTCAGAGGAAAATTTAATAAGAAGAGAAGAATTAGCTGAGGAAGCTTTGGAAATAATAAAAGAGGATGTGGAAGAGTTTATGGAGTGGCTTGAGAAGGTAAAAGTGGATCCTGTTATAAAGTCTTTAAATGACAGATGTAGTGAAATTCAACAAGACACTTTAGATTATATAAACAGAAAATTAGATTTAGATTGCAGAGAACAGAAAATAATAGAGAAAATGCTAGGCTCTGCTTTAAAAAGGGTTATAAGAGAACCTATAAAAAATCTTAAAGACATAAAAGAAACTGAACATATGGATACTTATATAGATATGGTGAATAAATTATTTGATTTTTAAGGAGAAGAGATATGTTTTATCCACTTATGATAGATTTGAATAATAAAAAGGTTGTATTAATTGGTGGAGGATATGTGTCCCTTAGAAAAAGTAAGAAATTTTTAGAGTATGGAGCTAAAGTTTATGTGGTTGCGCCTAGCTTTCAGGAGGATTTTTGCCTTTTAAAGGAAGCTTATGCAGAAAAACTTCATTTAATTAAAGATAATTATAAAAGTGAATATATAGTAGATGCTTTTTTAGTAGTGGCCTCAACTGATTCAAAGGAGGTAAATAGTAAAATAGCATCTTTTTGTGTTGAAAAAAACATACTTTGTAATGTAGTTGATGATATAGAAGAGTCAAGTTGTATAGTACCCTCTACAGTAAAGAGAGGCGAACTTTTAATTTCAGTGTCTACATTGGGTAATAGTCCGTCCCTTTGTGGTAAAATAAGAAAAGAACTAGAAGAAACCTATGACGAGCAGTATGAAGAATACGTTAAGTTATTAGGAGAAGTAAGAAAACATATTTTAGAAAGTTGTAATGATAATAAAGAGAAGAAAATTATTTTAAATAATCTAGTTAATTTGAATTTAAAAGAGCTTAGGGAATTTTATAAAGAATTAAAAAAATCCCTATAGATATAAACACTTTATCCGATGACTACCTGCCGTAACACTCCCACTTCTAACAAAGTGGGAGATAACTGCAGCTACGTCCCTGGATAACGATCTCTAACCTTCAGTTGGAGTAAAAACTCCATCTGAAGCTAAGAGCTCTGTTTATTTGGGAAAATTTGAGTTATTGTAATTTAATTAAGGTTTTCGGAACTAGGAATAAAAGATTTATCTTTGATATTTGATATTTATTATTTGATACTTAATATTCTAATTTTTGAAGGGAGATTTTAGGAGAATGAAAGTAATTGTGGGGTCTAGGGGCAGTAAATTAGCGCTTACGCAAACTAATTGGGTTATAGATAGGATAAAAAATGCTAATCCTAATGTGGAAGTGGAGCTTAAGGTTATAAAGACAAAGGGAGATAAAATTCAAAATGTAGCTTTAGATAAAATAGGTGATAAAGGGCTATTTGTTAAGGAAATAGAGCAGGAGCTTTTAGAAGGGAAAATAGATATAGCTATTCACAGTATGAAGGATATGCCTTCAGTAGTTCCACAGGGGCTTAAGTTTTCTTATGTGCCAGAGAGGGAAGACTTTAGAGATGTAATAATTCTTAAAGAAGGATATAATTCTTTGAAGGAATTGCCACAGGGAGCTAAAATCGGTACAGGCAGTAAGAGGAGAAAATATCAGCTTTTAAAGTATAGACCAGATTTAGATATAGTGCCTATAAGGGGAAACATTGATACTAGAATAAGAAAAATTGAAGAAGAAAATCTTCATGGAGTGGTTTTGGCTGCAGCTGGTATAAATAGATTGGGTATGGAGAATAAAATAAATAATAAAGTTTTTTATGTAGATGAAGATATAATACTTCCAGCACCAGCCCAAGGAATTCTTGCCATAGAAATAAGAGAAAATGACCATAGAATAGAAGAGCTATTAAAGCCTATTCATCATGAGGAAAGTAAAATTCAAGCGGAGGCTGAAAGAGGATTTTTAGAGGCTATAGATGGAAGTTGCCACATACCAGTAGGCGCTTTGTGTACAGTAAATGGAGAAGAAATTAGTTTAGAGGGATTGTTTGGCTTAGAAGATGGAAGTGCAATGGTTAGAAAAACTGTAAAAGGAAAAAAAGAAGACGCTAGAAAATTGGGATTTAATTTGGCGGAAGAAATTAGAGAGGAGATGGGGAAAAGTGAAAGGTAAGGTATACTTAATAGGTGCAGGACCTGGGGATTATGAATTACTTACTCTAAAGGGGTTTAACTGTATTAAAAATGCTGATGTAGTGGTTTATGATAGACTTGCTAATGATAGTTTTCTAAAGGAAACTAAGGATAATTGTGAATTTATATATGTAGGTAAGGAGTCTAAAAATCATACTAAAACCCAAGATGAAATAAATGAAATTATAGCAGAAGAAGCTTTAAAGGGTAAAATTGTTGCAAGACTTAAAGGGGGAGACCCTTATGTATTTGGAAGAGGTGGAGAAGAAGGGGAATTTCTTTTAGAAAAAGGTGTGGATTTTGAAGTAGTTCCAGGCATAACATCTGCCATTGGAGGGCTTTGTTATGCAGGTATACCTATAACTCATAGAGATTATGCATCATCTTTTCACGTTATAACAGGACATTTAAAAGAAGAGGATAAGGAATTAAACTGGGAGGCACTAGCTAAGTTAGATGGAACACTTGTGTTTTTAATGGGTATGGCTAATTTACAAAATATATGCAATAACTTAATAAAAGAGGGTAAATGCAAGGATACACCAGTTGCCATAATAAACTGGGCTACAAGACCAGAGCAAAAGGTAGTGACAGGAACATTAGAAAATATATATGAAGTAGTGCAAAGGGAAGGAATAAAGCCGCCTAGTCTTATAGTTGTTGGTGGTGTAGTTGGTTTAAGAGATAAGCTGAATTTCTTTGAGAAAAAGCCTTTATTCAGTAAAAACATAGTGGTTACTAGGGCAAGAACTCAAAGCAGCAAATTAGTAGATGAACTAAAGGGGTTAGGTGCTAATGTTATAGAGTTTCCAACCATAAAAATAGAAGAGATAACTCCTAATGAAGAAATGGATAATAGTATAAGAGGGTTAAAGGAATATTCTTATGTGGTATTTACAAGTATAAATGGAGTAAATATATTCTTTAAAAGGCTTATGGATTTAGGCTTTGATAGCAGAGTTTTTGGAAATACTAAAATAGTAGCTATAGGATCTTCTACAGCTAAAGAACTTGCCAAATACGGACTTAGAGCGGATATAGTTCCAGAGAAGTTTGTGGCAGAGGAGTTAGTTAAGGAGCTTGAAAAAGTTATAACTAAGGAAGATAAGATTCTTATTCCAAGAGCCAGTGAAGCTAGAGAAATATTGGTGGAAAAGTTAAGCAAATTATGTATTGTTAAAGAAGTTAAAATATATGATACTATAGTAGGAGAGGGAAATAAGGAAGAAATAATAAAACTTTTAAAGAATGATAAAATAGACTATATAACATTTACTAGCTCTTCTACCGTTAAAAACTTAGTTAAAATATTAGGTGAGGAAAATTTAAGTTTATTAGATAAAGTGAAGCTTATGTCTATAGGACCTATTACATCTAAAACCATAGAGGAATTTGGACTTAGGGTTTATAGAGAAGCGGAGGAATATACTATTAGTGGATTAGTAGTTAGTTTACTAGTTGGCTAGTTTGCTAGCGTGCCAGTATTAGTGGGCTAGGGTGTCAGGGGACCAATATTAGTGGGCTAGGGTGTCAGAGGGCTAGAGGGCTAGTTGTTGTAGCTTTCAATTGTCAATTCTCAACTATAACTGAGGGGGAGAGAGTAGTTTAGGAATAACATTGAAGATTTTAAATTAGGAGGAATTTCAAATGAACATTGTAAAGAGACCTAGAAGACTTAGAATAAATGAAACTATAAGAAGTATAGTAAGAGAAACTAAAGTAAACATTGAGGATCTTGTTTATCCTTTGTTTGTGGTAGAGGGAGAAAATATTAAAGAAGAAATTAAATCTATGCCAGATAATTATAGATTTTCTATAGATAAGTTATTAGAGGAAGTTAAAGAACTTCAGGAATTAGGTATAAAATCTATATTGCTATTTGGAATTCCAGAGCATAAGGATGAGTGCGGCAGTGATGCTTATGATGAAAATGGAATAATACAAAAGGCTGTTAGAGCAATAAAGGCTAATTTCCCTAAGATGTATATAATAACTGATATTTGCATGTGTGAATATACATGTCATGGACACTGCGGTATTTTAACAGAGGACGGATATGTGGACAATGATAAGACTTTAGAGTACCTTGGGAAGATAGCAGTGAGTCATGCTTTAGCAGGGGCAGACATGGTGGCACCATCAGATATGATGGATGGTAGAGTTGGATACATGAGAGAAGCTCTTGATAAGGCTGGATATGTTAATATTCCAATAATGGCTTACAGTGCAAAATACGCTTCAGCTTTCTATGGCCCATTTAGAGATGCTGCAGATTCAGCACCATCTTTTGGAGACAGAAAGGCTTATCAAATGGATCCTGCTAATATAAATGAAGCTGTAAGAGAAGTGGAGCTTGATATAGAAGAGGGAGCTGACATAGTTATGGTGAAACCAGCACTTCCATACCTTGATGTTATAAGAAAAGTTAAGGATACCTTTAATATGCCAATAGCAGCGTACAATGTAAGTGGAGAATATTCTATGATTAAAATGGCAGTGGATAACGGTCTTTTAAATGAATCTGCCATTATGGAATCTTTGGTTTCTATAAAGAGAGCAGGAGCAGATATTATCATAACTTATTTTGCTAAATATGTGGCAAAAGAAATGAGCAAAGATAAAAAATAAAGAAGAAATAATTCAACTTTAGTAGTTATAAATTTAAGAAATTCCTTAGAAATTTCAACCTACATTGTACATTCTAAATTTTAAATTATAGTTGAAAGGGGAAGGTGAATAAAGTGAAACATTGTAATTCAGAAAAGCTTTTTGAAGAAGCTCAAAAATACATACCTGGTGGAGTTAACAGTCCAGTTAGAGCATTTAGATCTGTAGGATTAAATCCTATATTTATAGAAAAAGGTAAGGGATGCAAGATTAAAGATGTGGATGGAAATGAATATATAGATTATATATGCTCTTGGGGACCTTTAATGCTTGGACATAGCAATGAGGAATTACTAGAAGGCATTGAAGAGGTGGTTAGTAAGGGAACAAGCTTTGGAGTGCCTACAGAAATAGAAGTTAAAATGGCTAAATTTATAGTAGAAGCTTATCCATCTGTTGACATGGTAAGAATGGTTAACTCAGGAACAGAGGCTACTATGAGCGCTTTAAGAGTTGCTAGAGGATATACAAATAGAAACAAGATTGTTAAATTTGAAGGCTGTTATCATGGACATTCAGATGCTCTTTTAGTTAAATCAGGTTCAGGTACTATAACTTTTGGGGTGCCTACAAGTCCAGGAGTGCCTGCAGATACGGTAAAAGACACTTTAGTTTGCAGATACAATGATATGGAAAGTGTAAAAGAAGTATTTCAAAAATACGGTGATGATATAGCTGCAGTTATAGTAGAACCTGTAGGGGGAAACATGGGAGTAGTTCCAGGAAAGAAAGAATTTCTACAAGGCTTAAGAGATATAACTAAAGAATACGGAGCAGTTTTAATATTTGACGAAGTAATAACAGGCTTTAGAATTGCCTTTGGCGGAGCACAAGAAGTTTATGGTATAGAGCCAGACATGACTTGCTTTGGAAAAATAATAGGAGCTGGTCTTCCAGTAGGTGCTTACGGCGGAAAGAAAGAAATAATGGAAATGGTATCACCAGTAGGCCCTGTGTATCAAGCAGGAACTTTATCTGGAAATCCACTAGCTATGCATATGGGATATAAAAACTTAAATATATTAAAGAACAATAAGCACATATATGATGAGTTAGAACAAAAGGCTATAAAGCTTGAAAAAGGAATAAATGAAAATATTAAAAAACTAGGAATAAAGGCAACAGTGGTTAGATTTAAGGCAATGCTTTGTTTATTCTTAGCAGAAGGGCCTTTTGACAATTTCCAAGAAGTTATGAAATGTGATACAGAAAAATATGCTGTATACTTTAAAGAAATGTTAGATAGGGGAATACTTCTTCCACCAGCACAATTTGAAGCTATGTTCTTATCAGCTGCCCATGGTGATGAAGAACTTGAGTATACTATAAAGTGTAATTATGAAGCTTTAAAGGTTGCATTTCAAAAATAGATAAACAAAATTCCCAGTTTATTTTAAAATGGGACATGAGTGTAATAAAATTCTATAATAATAGTTTCTAATAAAAAATTCTAAGTTTTAGTTGAGAAAAACCAACTAAAACTTAGAATTTTATAATTCAGCCCGTAAAACCTCGTATCTGTGTGTCTGGGGTAAGTTCACCCCAATTGTCCATTGAACATTTGTATATAAAGTATGGGTTATATATATCTTCTTATTTTTAGCTGAGTTATAGCTGAAAAAGCTAATTTAAATAATGATAAATATCATAAGTAAAATATCAATTATCTACTGGGGTACTAGCCTGTCCATTTTTAACTACAATTACATACTGAAAATAGTCTGTAGTTACTCCACTTTTAGGGCGTCCTATAGCAGTATCTACAAAATTCCATTGTAAGTTTTCAGCATAAGGTGATTTTTTTCCATTGAGTTTAACTAAAGTGCAATTAGACTTCAAGTGCTGATCAATAGGTTGGCCTTTTTTATAGGATGATATTATCCCACTATATGCTGAAATACAATCATCATAAAGTAGTGAAATACTGAGAACCTTATTTTTAATCCGCAAATCTCCTGAATTAATATAGGATGAAAACCACTTTGTATTTAAATCTCCTAATGTATCGTTGGGATCATTTACTACAATAGGGTGCTGAAAAACATGGTGCAATCCAAAATCACCAAACCATTTCCCTTCTGGTAAATGATTATAAACGTTTTTGAAATTTTCATACATGGCGGAGTCTCTTCTAAGTCGATGAGCTTCAGTTTGCATATCCATTAAGTTCTTATACTTTTTAGTTGTATCAAATATGTCAAAGCCTTGCCTTAAGGCATTTAATGCCATAAAAAAATTAAATGAGTCTTTTCCAAGAATATTTTTATAACTTTGTTCATTTTTATATATTTCTGTAGTAGTAATATTAATTTTCTCTTTAATATATTTAAGTTTATTAATATTAATAAATTCTTCATTGCTGGAGTTATTATCATTAAATGCATTCAATTGCTCTTTTATACTTTTTAGTAAATCTAGGTGTTTATTTAAAGGTTCAGATAGTTTTTTGCTTTCCAATACGCTAATTAAATAGTCATTAGATGTACTAGGGGAGGTTATATCTATGCCAACAGCTATGATTTTATCATTTTTCTCTAATTGAGAATTATACTTGTACAATTTATACCAAAATTCATAGTCCTCTTTATTAGGCATGTATACTTTTTTTAAATAACTTTCATCACCAGTTTGAAGATATCTATTTAGATATAAGGAATTGACATAAGTATCTTCAAGTAATAAATATTTGAAGTCGGTCTTATCTTTGAAATATTTTAGGAGTTTCCACTTTATATCATAATTAGTTTTTATATTATGAGATTCTCCTACTAAAAATATTTCATCATTTTTAGTATCCTTATCTAAGAGTGTAAAAGAAGAGAAATCATCATTATCCTTTAAATCTAAGGATGTAGCATTTTTACTTAAGTATTTTTTGTAGGCTTTCTCAGAAGTTGTATTTTTAGTACAACCTATTAAATTTAAAGACAAAATTATTATTATAAGCAATGATACAATTTTTCTACTCATTATTTTTCCTCCATTAGTATATTAACTCAACTTTCGCATATAAATTTTAAGTGCACATTAGATGAATAAACGTTCTTAATTTAAAATTTAGAATGTAAAATAGGAATTTGTAAGTTAGACCAAGTAAGAGGTAAAAAGTAAGAACCCTTGAAAAAATTCATAAAGGCTGAATTTTCATCACAACTATTACTTATTACCTGTTACTTACAAATTAATTATAAAAAACTCCTTGAGTTTTATCCTGAACTCTTACTTCTTGGCTATTACCTATTACTTACCTGCAAATTTCAAGTTATAGTTAATTTCTAAAAAAGCTTTATTTTTCATTTTAAATTTTATATTTTTATTTTATAACTGCGAAAGTTGAATATATTAATTATATTGTACAACTATAAGCTGAAAAGTAAATACATGGATAAGGATATAAATATTTATAAAAAAGGGTTTACATTTAGATTGTACTGGTGTATTATATTAGTAACACAGTAATACATCAATATTGATATTGAATTTTAAGTAAAAATATGAAGGTGGCGATAAATAGAGATGATTGAAAAATTTGATGAGAAGCTTCCAATCTACATGCAAGTGGCAAATATTATTAAAAAGCAAATAATATCTTCAGAATTAAAAAGAGGAGATAAATTGCCATCTGTAAGAGAGTTATCCTCCATTTTAAAAGTTAATCCAAATACTGTTCAGAGAGCATATGGGGAACTGGATAAGGAGGGGCTTACCTTTACCCAAAGAGGTACTGGATCTTTTGTTACAGAAGATGAAAATAAAATTAATAGCTTAAGAAAAGAAATGGCTAATGAAGTTATAGAGTTTTTCTTTAAAGAAATGAAGGAATTAGGATTTAAATTAGAAGATATTAAATGCATAGTTTCAGAAAAGATTCAAGGGGAGGAAAAGTAAATGGAGTATATTTTAAGTTGTAAAAATCTAACCAAAAATTATTTCACTAAGACAGCATTGAAGGATGTAGATTTAAATATACCAAAGGGTAAAATAGTAGGGCTTTTAGGACCAAATGGTAGCGGAAAAACAACTTTTATGAAAATAGCAGCAGGTATATTAAGACAATCTTCAGGAGAAATAACAATAAATGGAGAAATTCCAGGAGTAAATTCTAAGGCAATAGTTTCTTACTTGCCAGATAAAACTCATTTGTATAAGTGGATGAAAATAAATGATGCAATAGAATTATTTAAGGATTTTTACGAGGATTTTGATGAAAATAGAGCTGATGAACTTTTAAAGTTTATGAAGCTAGAAAGAAATATGAGCGTAAAGGAATTGTCTAAAGGAATGTATGAAAAGCTAAGTCTTACTTTGGTTTTATCTAGAAAGGCAAAACTTTATATATTAGATGAACCATTGGGAGGGGTTGACCCAGTGGCTAGAGAGCAAATACTTGATGCCATTATAAGCAATTGCAATGAAGAAAGTTCTATGATAATAACAACTCACTTGGTTAGAGACATAGAGAGAGTTTTTGAAGATGTAGCATTTTTAAAGGATGGGCAAATAGCTCTTTATGGCAATGCAGAAGAGCTTAGAATGGAAAAAGAAAAGTCTATAGATGAGTTATATAGAGATATATTTGGGGAATAAAATTAGCTGTTTAGCGAAAAAGATTAAACTTATAATATTTAATCATCCAGGGAGGTATATATAATGGGAAAATTAATGAAATATGATTTAAAGGGCGGATATAAGAAGTTTTCCATACTGTTCATAATAACAATTATCTTAAATATAGTTATATTATTTAAAATGAATGAAGATAATTTGCCACTGAATTCAATGCTTGTTTTATTAGTGTGTTTTGCATCAGCATTAATTGTTTTGATATTTTGCGCTGGTGACTTTGAAAAGGAGTTATATGAAGAAAGAGCTTATTTAACATTTACTCTACCAGTTAAAGGAAGACAGATAATAGCCTCTAAAGTATTGGTTTATCTAATATGGGCTCTTGTAAATTCAATAATAATTGCTGTATTTTTTATGTTGTGTATGAAAAAAGCTACAGGTATTATGGGCATAAGTAACATGTCTTTTAGTGATAAGATATATTGGCCAGTAGTTTTAATAAATATAGTTAGCGCAATTTTTTCTATGGCTTCATTTATTTTATTACTACATTTATGCACTATATTGCCAAGAGTGGCTAATTTAAATGTAAAACTAGGAAAATTTATGTCAGGAGTTATTTTTATAGCTATATTAGTTGGCATTGGTTATTTAGGCACTAAAATAGGAAAGGTATTTCCTAAATCAATATATATAAGCTCTAAGGGAATTACAGATCATATGGTTATAGAATCAAGCAATATTGTGAATAATATTGCGGGATTAAATGAAATATTTATGCCATTAAAAGTTGCTACTATAAATATTGCGAGCAGTATATATGATATAGTTCTATTTGTAATATTCTTTGTATCTAGCTCTTATCTTTTAGAGAAAAAGATAGACTTAAAATAGCATAGAAAAAATAGTTACTAAAAGTTAATTAAATTGGTTATAAATAAAAAAGCATTCATAAAATAAAAAAATAAAAGAAAAGCAGTAAGAGCCGTGAAGTACTTACTGCTTTTCTTTTAAATTATTTTCATGATATTTTTTATCCGATGACTACCTGCCGTAACACTCCCACTTCTAACAAAGTGGGAGATAACGGCAGCTACGTCCCTGGATAACGATCTCTAACCTTCAGATGGAGTAAAAACTCCATCTGAAGGTTAGAGCTCTGTTTATAGGAGTATAAGTGTGTGGGAAAATTAATAATAAGAATAACTGTGAAAATTACAATACACTTAATAGATATGTTGCTATAGTTATTGTCTATTATTGAAGGTAAAACTGCTAGGGCTAAGGTTTCTAGTATGCAGCTTAGAAACAGTAAAATAATATATTTAGGTTTGCTTAAGGAAAAGATCCAATGGTTATATTTTTTAATTAAATTCATTAAAAATATCGTTGTCAATAATCCATAAAATATATAGAGGAGTTTAATTTCTTGATCAATGCAAGTCATTCCAGAGAATTTTTATAATTCAAGTAATTTAATATTTTTTCTAGGATAATCATTATATTTTTATAGAATTATTGCAACAACTCACCTCCTCTTAAAAATTTTATAAAACTAAAATAAATCTTTTATTGTAAATCAGCTGGCTTACGCCAAAAAAACTTTTTAAGTGCTAGACTTCTGACTTTTTCACTTTTACTTCTTACTTAAATTTTACCGTATCTACAAGTTCCTATTTATCCAACAATTAAAGTTAAATATTCTTATATATAAATCTCAATCATGCCTACGTACTTAATCTGGCTATCGCCAATAAAAGATTTTTAAAGCCCTAAAGAAAAGATATAACTACTTCATTTAGTTAAATAATTCAACTTTCGCAGTTATATAATAAAAATATAAGATTTGCAGTTAAGTAATAGGTAATAGCTAAGAAGTAAAAGTTAAGGATAAAACTCTAAGAGTTTTTTATAATTAATTTGTAAGTAATACTCTTTACGTTTTACCTATTACTTCTTATCTTGTATAGTGTAGAACTTAAAATTTATATGCGAAAGTTCAGTTACTTACTTATTAGCTATTACTTATTTTCAAATTATAGTTAATTATATAAATAAATATTAGCATAAATTACAAAATAATCAATATATACGCATGGAACATATAAAAACTTCTCCGAGCGTGTCTATATAAGAAATACGCCAAAAAACAGATTAAAAAAGAGGAATAATAGAATAATGTGGCTAAATACATAAAAATATAGTGAAAACAGTCATATATACGTGATATTATAAAACACGTCGCTGAAACGCGGCGAAACAGTTCAACAGAAAACAAACTTTAAAAATAACTTATAAGTTTAAAACAAACTTAAAAAGTTGAGAAAAAAGTTTAAAAAATGTTGACAAGAAAAAAGTTAAATGATATAATAATTAAGTCGCTTGAAGCGGCAAACAAATTGGTCTTTGAAAATTAAACAGAGATGATGATGATAAATCATAAAGTCAGTGAATTTGAGTTTGAGATTGAACTTTAAATTGAGAGTTTGATCCTGGCTCAGGACGAACGCTGGCGGCGTGCCTAACACATGCAAGTCGAGCGATGAAGTTCCCTTCGGGGAACGGATTAGCGGCGGACGGGTGAGTAACACGTGGGCAA
>NZ_CABDWS010000059.1 GCF_901447495.1 Haloimpatiens lingqiaonensis | reverse complement strand
TCCGATGACTACCTGCCGTAACACTCCCACTTCTAACAAAGTGGGAGATAACGGCAGCTACGTCCCTGGATAACGAGCTCTAACCTTCAGATGGAGTAAAAACTCCATCTGAAGGTTAGAGCTCTGTTTATTAATAATTAGAGTTTACTATTATTTATAGATAATGGGACTTATTAGATAGTCACTATTAGGGCTTATATTTTTATTTATAAGGCTGTAGGCTTTGGTGCATTGAATATCTAGTTGTAAACTAGGAATATTATCTTTAGGAAGTTTTGTATAAACGGGTATGGAACAGGTATCTTTTAAAAGCTTTAATATCTTTTGACCCTCAGAGTTAAAACCTAATACCCTTGCATAACTACAAGGAGATTTTCTCATGTCCTTTGTAGGGAACAGATCAAAGCCTATAAAAAGCTGAGTTAGTATTCTGCTTATTCTAGTATAGGTATATCTTTTACTTTTAATTTTTAATATAAGTTCATTTAATGTATTAGAACACTGAATTTCTTTTAAAATTTTATTATTTAAACCTTCTAAGGCATCGGGTATATTTTCTATGGAACGCTCATTAGTGAGTAGTTTATATTTAATAAACTCAAACATATGTTCATCTACAGGAAAAGAATAGTTTTCTTCTTTTAATTTTAAGATTAAATTAAAAACTTTTTTAGGTATAACCTCATCTAAATCATATAGAGACTTACCAGAATTAAAGTGATTTCTTATGGCAGACGCACTAGAAAATTTGTGATTTAAGTTTAAATCATTATATGAACTACCCTCTCTTTTTATGGTTACAGGTTGGAGAGAACTATTTAATTTTAATAAGCTTTTGCAATATTCTATTCCTAATATATTGTTAGATTGAGAAAGAATTCCGTCTAAAACATCCTCTTTTAAAGAACTATTATGGATTAAATAATTTTTTAAGGCTTTATTTCTAGAGGAAGGATAATTTAATCCACTACTTAAATGTTTTTTTAATGTTTCTTTATATTCTAAAGGCTCATCTATAAGTGTGGAAGCAATTTGTTTTAATATATCTATAGAGCCTAATTCACTTCCAAAGCATATGCCATCAACTACTCCTAAGCTATTTAAAAGACTAACAGCGCCAGAGGCAAAAAATTCTGCTGAAGATAGGCTGTACACTGCAGGGAGTTCTAATACTAAATCTACTCCCTCTTCCAGAGCCATTTTTGTTTTTGTCCATTTATCTACAATGGATGGGGTACCCCTCTGAGTAAAATTTCCACTCATTACAACTATTGTATTTCTACATTTGGTTATTTCTTTGCATTTCTGTATATGATATAAATGTCCATTATGAAATGGATTATATTCTACTATTAAACCGCATATGTCCATATTTACACCTTCTTAATAAATATATTAACTCAACTTTCGCATATAAATTCTAAGTTCTACACTAGACAAGGTAAGAAGTATTACTTGTAAATTAATTATAAAAAACTCTTAGAGTTTTATCCTTAACTGTTACCTCTTAACTATTACTTATTACTTAACTGCAAATTTTATATTTTTGTTTTATAACTGCGAGAATTGAATATATTAATTTAATATTTAAAAACTTATTATAGATATTAACATAAATTATTACTATTAGTGTATACTTTATTTATAAAAAAATTAAATATATATAGTTATTAACGGTATTTTTTATAAAAATACTTTTATTATCAATAATTTATACATTAACTATTGAAAAATGTAAGTAAAAAGCGTTATATTATTAATGTGTGTATTTTTGTATTTGAAAGGAGAAATGAACATGGAACTTATGGAGAAGTTCTGGAATGCTGCTAAAGGGGATATAAAAAGAATAGTGCTTCCAGAAGGCGAAGAAGAAAGAACTTTAGTAGCAACAGAAAAAATAGTTAAAGAAGGTTTAGCTAAAGTTATATTAGTAGGAAATGAAAAAAACATAAGAGAAAAGGCAAAAGATTTAAAGGTTGATATTTCAGGTGCTGAAATAATTGATCCAGAAACATCAGATAAACTAGAGGAATACACAAATGGTTTTTATGAATTAAGAAAGAAAAAGGGTATGACTCTAGAAAAAGCAGATAAAATAATAAGAGATCCATTATATTTTGCTACTATGATGGTTAAAATGGATCATGCAGATGGAATGGTTTCAGGTGCAGTTCATACTACAGGAGATCTTTTAAGACCAGGTCTTCAAATAATAAAGACAGCTCCTGGTATATCAGTAGTATCTAGCGTATTTATTATGGTAGTGCCAAACTGTCAATACGGAGAAGATGGAATGTTATTATTCTCAGATTGCGCAGTAAACCCTAATCCAACAGCAGAACAATTAGCATCTATTGCAATAAGCACAGCAGAAACAGCTAAAGGATTATGTAATATGGATCCAAAAGTTGCTATGCTTTCTTTCTCAACTATGGGAAGTGCTGAACATGAATTAGTAGAAAAAGTTAGAGAAGCTACTAAAATGGCAAAAGCAGCAAGACCTGATTTATTAATAGATGGAGAATTACAATTGGATGCATCAATAGTTGAAAAAGTTGCAGCTCAAAAGGCTCCAGAAAGCAATGTAGCAGGTAAAGCAAATGTGCTTATATTCCCTGATTTACAAGCAGGAAATATTGGATATAAATTAGTTCAAAGATTTGCAAAGGCAGAGGCTATAGGACCTATATGCCAAGGATTTGCAAAACCTATTAATGATTTATCAAGAGGATGCAGTGCAGAGGATATAGTAAATGTTGTAGCAGTAACAGCAGTTCAAGCACAAAATCAAAAATAGTAAAGTATATTATATTTAATATAGATATATATAATAATAAATTTAGGAGGATTTTTTTTATGAAAATATTAGTTATTAACTGTGGAAGCTCTTCTTTAAAGTATCAATTAATAGATATGGAAACAGAAAAAGCTCTAGCAAAAGGATTAGTAGAAAGAATAGGAATAGAAGGTTCTATATTAACTCAAAAGGCTGGAGAAGATAAATACGTAATAGAAACTCCAATGAAAGACCACCAAGTGGCAGTAGAATTAGTTTTAAATGCATTAGTAGACAAAGAGCACGGAGTAATTAGCGATATGTCTGAAATATCAGCAGTAGGACATAGAGTTGTTCACGGTGGAGAAAAATATGCTAATTCAGTATTAGTTAATGATGATGTATTAAAGAACATAGAAGAATGTATAAAATTAGCACCACTTCATAATCCAGCTAACATTATAGGAATTAATGCATGTAAAAAATTAATGCCTAATACTCCAATGGTAACTGTATTTGATACTGCTTTCCATCAAACTATGCCAGAGCAAGCATATATGTATGCTTTACCATATGAAATGTATACAAAACATGGTGTAAGAAGATATGGAATGCATGGAACTTCTCATAAATTTGTATCTCTTACAGCTGCAGAAATGATGGGTAAAGATATAAAAGATCTTAAAATATTAACTTGCCACTTAGGAAATGGAGCAAGCTGTTCAGCTGTAGATCATGGAAAATGTATAGATACATCAATGGGATTAACTCCACTTGAAGGATTAGTAATGGGAACAAGATGTGGAGATATGGACCCTGCTATAGTACCATTTTTAATGAAAGCTGAAGGATTGTCTATAGAAGAAATGGATAACCTTATGAATAAAAAATCAGGAGTTTTAGGAGTTTCAGGTGTAAGCAGTGACTTCAGAGATATAGAAAATGCAGCTTCAGAAGGAAACCATAGAGCTCAATTAGCTTTAGATGTGTTCCACTACAGAGTAAAAAAATACATAGGATCATATATAGCTGCTATGGGCGGCATTGATTGTCTTGTATTTACTGCAGGATTAGGTGAAAACTCTATATCATCTAGAGAAGAAATCTGTAAGGGATTAGAATTCTTTGGCATAGAGTTAGATACTGAAAAGAACAACGTTAGAGGTAAAGCAGTAGAAGTAAGTGCTGAAGGCTCTAAAGTTAAAATATTTGTTATACCAACAAATGAAGAATTAATGATAGCAAGAGACACAATGGAAATAGTAAACAAGTAGTAGTATAATAATTTAAACTGAATTTCAGATGGGTTATTAACCCATCTGAAAAAAGTTTTTAATTATTGCAAGATTATTAGTTAAAAAATAAATCTTGACTTTTAGTATGGCTGCTTATATAATAATGGTGTTTGTTGCAATTTGTCACATGAGGTGCTTTTTATATGATAATCAATGTATTAGAACTAATAAAAAATAAAGTAAGTAATGAAGAATTAAGTTTTACATTAGATTTGAGTAATTTCCATGATGGCAATGAAGCTATAGAAATTACAAAGACCATTAGTTTTACAGGAGTGATAAAAAACTCTGAGGAAGATTTGATCCTAAAGGGACATGTTGAAGGAGAAGTTATATTAACATGTTCTAGATGTTTGGATAAGTTTAACTATAAGTTGGACTTAGATATTGAAGAAATAATATCAACAAATCCAGAGGATAAAGATGAAAATATCATCTTTATTGATAATAACAAGTTAAATATAGATGATATAATAGTAAATAATATCATCATGTCATTACCTGTAAAGAGACTTTGCAGAGAAAACTGTAAAGGCTTATGTCAACTTTGTGGAACTAATTTAAATTATTCGAATTGTAATTGCAAAGATGAAGATACTGACCCGAGATTGGCTAAGCTAAAAGACTTTTTTTCTGATAATTAAGGAGGTGTTTATAAATGGGAAATCCAAAAGGAAAAACTTCAAAATCTAAAAGAGATTCAAGAAGAGCACAAACTTTCAAACTAAGCGCACCTGGAATAGTTGAATGTCCTCAATGCCATGAAATGAAACTTGCTCATAGAGTATGTCCAAACTGTGGATACTACAAAAATAAAGAAGTTGTTTCAACAGAAAAATAATAAAAGGAAAGTCATATGACTTTCTTTTATTTTTACCTAAATCAGTATATAATAAATTATATAATTTGTATTATATAATATATATAAGTGAGGTTTTAACATGATAATAGCAGTGGATGGTATGGGTGGAGATAATGCTCCAAATTGTATAATAGAAGGTTCTATAAGTGCTATTAATGAATTTAAAGACTTAACTATAATAATAACAGGACCAGAAGAAATTATTAATGAAAAACTTTCAAAATATAATTATCCTAAGGATAGGATAAAGGTTTTAAATGCAGAAGAAATAATTACCAATAATGAACATCCAGTAATGGCTATACGAAAGAAAAAGGATTCAAGTTTAGCTAAGGCTTTAACATTAGTAAAAAATAAAGAGGCTGATGCTGTAATTTCAGCAGGAAGTACTGGTGCCTTTATGGCAGGTTCTTTATTTATTGTAGGAAGAATTAAAGGAATAGATAGACCAGCTATAGCTCCAGTATTGCCAGGTAAGAATGGACCTAGCATGCTTATAGACTGTGGTGCCAATGCAGAGTGTAAGCCTATAAACTTGCTGCAATTTGCATATATGGGAGATATATATTTTAAGAATATATTAGGCATATCTAAACCTACAGTAGGACTTATTAATATAGGTGCTGAAGAGGAAAAAGGAAATACTCTTACAAAAGAAACCTATAAGATGCTTAAAGAAACTTCTTTAAATTTTGTGGGTAATGTGGAGCCTAGGGATATACCAAGTGGTGACGTAAATGTTCTTGTATGTGATGGCTTTGTTGGAAATACTGTTTTAAAAATGTATGAGGGTGTAGCAGCTACTATATTGGGCACTATAAAAGAAGAAATATTAAGTTCTACTAGAACAAAAATAGGTGGTATACTTTTAAAACCAGTATTTAAGAATTTTAAGAAAAAATTCGATTATAAGGAATATGGCGGAGCTGCCTTTTTAGGAGTAAAAGGAGTATGCATTAAAGCTCATGGAAGTTCAGATGGTAAAGCTATCAAAAATGCTATATCGCAAGCTATTAGATTTTCTGATAATGAAATAATAGATAAAATTAAAATGCAGATAGAAAATGAAAAAATGCAAAAAGAAAACGAAAATATTGAAAATCACGTATAAATATAATAATATTGATGATATTATTATATTGACTATGTAGATAATATATAATATTATCTATTTGTATATTTTAATAGGAGGTGAATATTATGGTATTTGAAAGAGTTAAAAAAATAATAGCTGATCAATTAAGCTTAGATGAGGAAGAAGTTAGAATAGACTCCTCTTTTATAGATGATTTAGGAGCTGATTCCTTAGATATAGTAGAGCTTATAATGGCATTGGAAGAAGAATTCGATATTGAAATTCCAGATGAATCTGCTGAAAAAGTTTCTACTGTAGGAGATGTTGTTGAATATATAAAACAACACGTAGAGGATTAGGAGCATGTCCCGTTTTAAAACGGGACTTTATATTTTATAAATATAGTTTATTCTTGAATTTGCAAATTAGCTGCAAATTGAGGAATAAACTCTATTAAAGGAGATGTATATAATACAATGAATATTTTGCGTGAAAATACTTTAGCAGAATTAGAAGAAAAAATAGGGTTTGATTTTCAAAATAAGGATTTGTTAGATGTAGCATTAACTCATAGTTCTTATACTAATCATAAAAAAAATGCAAAATATAATGAAAGACTTGAGTTTTTAGGAGATGCTGTATTAGAACTTGTAATATCAGATTTTTTATTTAATAAATATAAAAATAAAAGTGAAGGTGAATTGACTAAAACAAGGGCTATAATAGTATGTGAAAATTCTCTTCACAGCATAGCTAAAAATTGGGATATAGGTAAGTATATAAATATGAGTAAAGGCGAAGAAATGACTGGAGGAAGAACAAGAGTATCTATATTAGCAGATTGTATAGAGGCTATAATAGCTGCTGTTTACATAGAAAAAGGATTTGATGGTGCTAAAAGGTTTGTATTGACCAATTTTGGTGAAAATATACACAAGGCAATAAACAATCAAATAATAATGGATCACAAAACAAAATTGCAAGAAGTCATGCAACAGCATGGAGAAATAAGTATAGAATATAATTTATTAAAATATGAAGGACCACCTCACAGAAGAAAATTTTATATAGAAGTTTATATAGATGGAAAATCCTTTGGCAAAGGCGAGGGATATAGTAAGAAAGAAGCAGAACAAAATGCAGCAAAAGAAGCTTTGAATAATTTGGAGGTTATAAATGGGTAAAAAACATTATATAATACCTATATTTGTACCACATGAAGGTTGTACTCATAACTGTGTATTTTGTAACCAAAGAAGTATAACTGGAGTAAAAAGTAACGTAGATGGTGAATATGTAGATAGAATAATAGGAGAGTATTTATCCACTATAGATTATGAAAATTCAACAGTGGAGGTATCATTTTTTGGAGGATCCTTTACAGCTATAGATATACATAGACAAAATGAGCTTTTAGAAGTAGCATATAAGTATAAAAAGTCAGGAAAGATAAGATATATTCATATGTCCACAAGACCAGATTGTATAGATGAATATATATTAGACAATTTGAAAAAATATGATGCGGATATTATAGAATTAGGAGTACAGTCACTAGACGAAGAAGTTTTATTGAAATCAGCTAGGGGACATAGCACAGAAGATGTTATAAAAGCTTCTAAGCTTATAAAAGACTACGGATTTACTTTAGGACATCAAGTAATGCTAGGTTTACCTGGAGATAATTTTAAAAAGGACATAGATACAGCAATAAAGTCTGTGAATATGAAACCAGATATATGTCGTATATATCCTGCGCTAGTCATAAAAGGTACCCCTATGGAGAAGATGTATAGAGAAGGAATATATAAACCGTATACTTTAGAGCAGGCTGTGGAAATATGTAAGGATGTGTACGGAATTTTTGTAAGTAATCATATAAACGTAATAAGAGTAGGACTTCAGCCTACAGAGGAAATAACTACTGGTAGGGAATTGGTGGCAGGACCTTTTCATCCAGCTTTTAGGGAATTAGTAGAAGGAAGTATATACAATGATATGATAAGAGAAGAATTGAGTGGAAAAAGCTTATCTAAAGTAAGTATAGATGTTAATCCTAAAGATATATCAAAAATATATGCAAATAAAAAACAATTTTTTAACGACATGAAAAAACAATTTTCGTCAGTTGATTTAAGAGTATTTCAAGATACCACTTTAGAAGTAGGAGAATTGCTAATAAATATAAATGAAAAATGTAGTAAAATGTCTTTTAGCGATTATGTTCAAAGTAAGTATAAAAAAGGATATAAGAGTTTTTTATAGAATATAATTCCTATATAAGTATTAATTAATTGAACTTTATTCAGAGTAACATTAGTTCAGCTTATTTAGGGAGTGTGGTTCTTTTTAAATTATATAAATTACGCTTTGGAACTATCATTCCTAAAAAATAATTAATAATTTTTATAGGGAGGAATATAATTATGGAAGTATTAAAAGTATCAGCTCAATCTTCTCCAAAATCAGTAGCAGGGGCTTTAGCTGCCATTGTAAGAGACAATAAAACCGCAGAAATTCAAGCAATAGGTGCGGGTTCTGTAAATCAATCTATAAAAGCAATTGCCATAGCTAGAGGATTTGTTGCTCCTAATGGAATAGACCTTGTAACTATACCAGCATTTTCACAAATAGATATTGATGGTGAAGAAAGAACTGCAATTAAATTAATAGTTGAATCTAGGTAATTTTATAAGAATTCAATTTAAGAAACTTAGGCTCTCAAGGTTTAAACCATGGGAGCTTATTAATTTTAATGTAAGTTGATATTTTTTTAAAATTACTATAAACTATTAAAGTAAAATCAGTATATGAGGTGAGAAAATGAAAAAAGAAAAAAGAGAAAAATTAACAAAAATTATGGTTTATATAATAATAACATTGTTCGTGTTTTCTTTATTGCCTATAGCATTTAGATAAATATTATATAATGAAGTTTTATATAGGAGAGAGAGTTTATGTTTTTAAAATCACTAGAGATAAGAGGATTTAAATCATTTGCAGATAAAACGGAAGTGTCCTTTAACAAGGGCATAACTACAGTTGTAGGACCTAATGGTAGTGGAAAAAGCAATATTTCTGATGCAGTTAGATGGGTACTGGGTGAGCAAAGTATAAAAACTTTAAGAGGAGGAAAAATGGAGGATGTTATATTTGCTGGAACACAGTATAGAAAGCCCGTAGGATTAGCACAGGTAGCTATTACTTTTGACAATAATGATAATGAATTGCCTATAGATTATTGTGATGTAACCATTGCTAGAAGATTGTACAGATCTGGAGAAAGTGAATATTATATAAATAATTCAAAATGCAGACTGAAAGATATACAAGAATTATTTATGGATACCGGCATAGGTAAAGAGGGGTATTCTATAATAGGACAAGGTAAAATAGACGCTATTTTAAGTGGTAAACCAGAGGACAGAAGGAAACTTTTAGAGGAGGCTGCAGGTATTGTAAAGTTTAAAACAAGAAAAGAAGAAGCTGAAAAAAAACTTGTTAACACTGAACAAAATTTAACTAGAATAGAGGATATACTAAGTACTTACGGGGAAAGATTAGGTCCTTTGGAACTTGAAAAAAATAAGGCCAAAGAATTCTTGAAATTATCAGAGGATTTAAAGGTAAAAGAAATAAATCTTATATTATATAACATTAAGGCTTTAGATGAAAAAATATCAGCTATTAAAAAGAATATGGATGATTTTATGGCTGAAATGACTAAATACCAGAAGGAAAAGGAAGAATTAAAAAGTATATGCGTTAAATGTGAAGAAGAATTAGAGAAATTTAATAGGAGTATAGAGAAAGAAAAGTCAGATTACTATAATAAACAATGGGAACACAGGGATATACTATCCAATATGGATATTTTAAATGAAAGAATAAGTAATTTGAAGTCTACAATAGATAAAAACATTGCAGATATAAAGGATTTGGAAGAAAAAAAGGAAAGTTTTTATAAAGAAAAAGATTTAAAGGAAATTGAGCTAAAAGAATTCCAAATGGAACAAGCTAATTTAAATGCCAATATTATTCAAACTGAGAATTATATATTAAGTATTAATAAAGAAATATATGCAGATAAAGAGCTTTTAAATAATTTGAAAAAAGATCAAATTGATATAGCAGGAACAATAGCAGAACTTAAAAATAATAAAATAATTTATAAAAATGAAGTAGACGAATTAAAAAAGAAAATATCTCAAATGAAGGAAAGTTGTTTTAGCTTTAATAATTCTATAAAAATAAATGTAAATACTAAAAATGTTTTAAAAGAAGAAAAAGAAAAATTATTAAAAAATATATCTCATTATGAATGGGATATAAAAGAGTCTAGAAGAGAAATGAGTAAATTAAGTATAACCTTAAAGGAGCAGGAGAATACCCTTAGACATAATAATAAAAATTTAAATACTTTGGAAGCTAATAAACACATACTAGAAAATCTAGAAAAGGATTATGAGGGTTATACAAAAACTGTAAAGAATCTAATGCAGCATTTAACTAAGGGGTTAGTAGGGATAGAAAGTGATAAATGTCATGTGTTAGGAGAGGTGTTAGATGTTCCTAAGGAGCTTGAAATAGCGATAGAAATAGCATTAGGGTCAGCTATTTCTAACATAATAACTAAAGATGAATTTACAGCAAAAAAATTAATTAATTATTTAAAAGAAAATAAGATGGGAAGAGCTACTTTTTTACCTTTGGATATTGTAAGAGGAAAAAAGTTAGAATTATATAATCAAATAAAAAATATAAAAGGATATAGAGGAATTGCTAGTGAGCTTATAAGCTATGAAAAAATATTTGATCCTATAATTCAGTATGTGTTAGGAAGAACCATAGTAGCTGAAAATTTAGATTGTGCTATTGAAATAGCTAGAGTTAGTGGTTTTAGATTTAAAATAGTTACATTAGATGGTGAGGTAGTAAATGCTGGTGGTGCATTAACTGGTGGTAGTTTATACGGAAAAAATACTGGAATAATAAGTAGAAAAAGACACATAGAAGAAATAACATCAGAAATAGAGAAAGTAAAAGCAGATATTTTTACATTAAATTCAAGCATAAAAGATTTAAATAATGTTATAAAACAATTAGATGATAAGTGCTTAAATTTGAAAGATGAAATTCACTATAAAAACATAGAAATAACTAAGATTGATGGTAAAATTAATGCTCTTGAGATTGAAACAGAAAAATTAAATAAGAATTTAATTATTGCTACAGAAGAAATAAACACAATTAATAAAACTTTAAAAACAAAAGAAATTCAATCAGAAGAGTTTTATAAAAGTATAAATTTATATGTGGAAAAAGAAAAAGAAAACAATGAAAAAATATATCAATTGGAATTAAAATTAAGGGATAGTGAAGAATTAATAGAAAACAATAGGGAAAATTTAACTGAGTCAAAAATTAAAAAAGCTGGTTTAGATGAAATAGTAAATAATAAAATAAATGAATTGAGTAGAATATGCAAAGAAGTAGATAATATAGATACAAAAATAGAGGTTTTAAAAAGTGAAATAAAGGAATCTGAAGAAACTTATAATGAAAGTATCAATAGCATTGAGGAAAATAAAGTAAAAATAAAAAATATAGTAAGTTATCTAGAAATTTTAAAAAATGCTTATGAACAAAAGGAAATAGAAAAGGTAAAGATAAAAGATGAAATTGATAAATACAAAAGTAAATTAGAGGAGTTAAACTTACTCATATCCAATAAAGATAAAGAGATACACAGAGAACAACTATCATATACTAAATATGTAACAGAAAAAGATAATGTGTATTTAAAATTAAATGAAGAATTTGAAATTACCTATGCTGAAGCTTTAGAATATGCAATTGAGGGGTTTAATTTAAAAGAATTTAAATATGACATACAAAATTTAAAACAGGGAATTTCTAAACTAGGGGTTGTAAACTTAGGTGCCATAGAAGAATATGAAGAAATAAAAGATAAATATCAATTTATGAATGTTCAAAGGGAAGATTTAATAAGTGCAAGAGAAGAACTTATGCAAGTTATAAACCATATGACCGAAAAAATGAAGAATATGTTTAATGAAAATTTCAGTAAACTTAGAAAATATTTCAATGAAACCTTTCAGGAATTATTTAAAGGTGGAAGAGCTGATTTATTGTTAGGTGAAGGAGATGAATTATCCTGTAATATAGAAATAAATGTAGAACCTCCAGGAAAAAAACTTCAAAATATAAACTTGATGTCAGGTGGAGAAAAAGTTCTTTCAGCTATAGCTCTATTATTTGCAATACTTAAAATGAAACCAACTCCATTTTGTATTTTAGATGAAATTGAAGCGGCGTTGGATGATGCTAATGTTGTGCGATATGCAGATTTTTTAAGGGCCTTTTCAAATAATGTTCAGTTTATTGTAATAACACACAGAAAAGGTACTATGGAAGCAAGTGACGTTATGTATGGTGTAACCATGCAGGAAAAAGGAGTTTCAAAAGTAGTTTCAATAGAATTAAATAACTAATGATATAGGAGGAATTATATATGTTTGGAGGATTTTTTAATAAACTTAAAGAAGGACTTACTAAGACAAGGGATGGATTAAGTAGTAAATTAGGAGAAATGTTAAACTTAGCAGTAACAATAGATGAAGATTTATATGAGGAATTAGAGGAAATACTTATAACTGCAGACATAGGGGTGGAAACTTCCTTAAAAATAATTGATAAATTAAAAGAAAAAATAAAAGAGGAAAAAATAAAAGATCCTATTCAAATAAAACCTTGTTTAAAAGAAATATTAATAGAAATGCTAGGACAATATGAAGAGGAAACAACTTTTCCTAAAGTTATGTTAATAATAGGTGTAAATGGTGTGGGAAAAACTACTTCTATAGGTAAGATAGCTAATAATTTTAAAAGTGAAGGCAATAAAGTATTAATTGCAGCAGCAGATACTTTTAGGGCCGCAGCTATAGATCAATTAGAAGTATGGAGTAATAGAGCGGCAGTGGATATTGTAAAGCATCAAGAGGGTTCAGATCCAGCAGCAGTAGTATTTGACGCTATTCAAGCAGCTAAAGCAAGAAAGGTTGATGTACTTATATGTGACACTGCTGGAAGACTTCACAATAAGAAAAATTTAATGAATGAATTAGAAAAAATAAATAGAATTGTTGAAAAAGAATTTTCAAATGGAAAAAAGGAAACTTTATTGGTGGTTGATGCTACTACAGGACAAAATGGGGTACAACAGGCAAAGTTATTTAAAGAAGTATGCAATATTGATGGAATAATATTAACTAAATTAGATGGAACTGCAAAGGGTGGAGTAGTTATTTCCATAAAAGATGTATTGGGTATACCAGTAAAATATATAGGAGTAGGAGAAGGCATTGATGACTTACAAGAATTTAATGCAAAAGAGTTTGTAGAAGCTTTATTTTAAAAAAAGTTTTACCTGTTAAGTAAAAGTACTTGACAACCATAAAACATTTTGATAATATACTTTTTGTAAGTTGGTGATGGTTATGGAAGAAAGAGTCCAAATTTCTTTGTTATTAGATTTTTATGGGAATCTATTAACAGAAAAACAAAGAGACATAATGGATTTATATTATAATGATGATTTGTCCTTAGCTGAAATATCCAATATAACAAATACAAGCAGACAGGCCATACATGATATTACTAAAAGATGTCATAAACTTTTATTTCAGTATGAAGAAAAATTGTTTTTGCTTGAAAAGTATTTACAAAGAAAAAAAATTATAGGTAGATTAAATGAAAATATTGATATGTTGATAAATAATACAATAGATGAAGATAAGAAGGAAATTCTCAATAAAATTAAAAGGGATATAGAATATATATAGGAGGTCAGGCTATGGCTTTTGAAGGTTTAGCTTCTAAACTACAAGAAACTCTTAAAAAGTTAAAAGGAAAAGGCAAATTATCAGAAAAAGATATTAAAGAAGCCATGAGAGAAGTTAAACTTGCTTTGCTAGAAGCGGATGTAAACTATAAAATTGTCAAGGATTTTGTAAAAAAGGTAAGTGAAAAATGTCTGGGAAATGAAGTTTTAGAAAGCTTGACTCCAGGACAGCAAGTTATAAAAATAGTAAATGAAGAATTGACAGATTTAATGGGAAAGACAGAAAGTGAAATAAAATATTCTTCTAGTGGCTTGACAATTATTATGTTGGTTGGTCTGCAGGGAGCAGGTAAAACCACTATGGCGGGTAAGTTAGCACTACAAATGCGCAAAAGAAATAAAAAGCCTTTGTTAGTTGCCTGTGATATATATAGACCGGCAGCTATAAAACAGTTGCAAGTAGTAGGAAAGAGTATAGAAGTTCCAGTGTTTACCATGGGTGATAAGGTTAGTCCTGTGGATATAGCTAAAGCTTCCATAGAACATGCTAAAGGCAACGGCAATAATGTGTTAATTGTGGATACTGCTGGTAGACTTCATATAGATGAAAACTTAATGGGTGAGCTTTCTAATATAAAAGATAGCATAAATCCAGATGAAATATTATTAGTAGTAGATTCAATGACAGGGCAGGATGCTGTAAATGTAGCTGAAAGCTTTAACAATCAATTGGATATATCTGGTGTCATACTTACAAAATTAGATGGTGACACTAGAGGCGGTGCAGCCCTTTCAATTAAAGCCATTACTGGAAAACCAATTAAATTTGTTGGTATAGGCGAAAAGATGAATGAAATAGAAGTTTTTCATCCAGATAGAATGGCTTCAAGAATATTAGGCATGGGTGATGTACTATCACTTATAGAAAAGGCTCAACAATCTATAGATGAAAAAAAGGCTCAAGAAATAGGCTCTAGGATGTTAAACAATGAATTTAACTTTGAAGATTTCCTTGAAGCTATGAGTCAAATGAAGAAAATGGGACCTTTAGCTAAAGTTCTTGAAATGATACCAGGATTCAACTCTAGCCAATTAAAGGGTGTTGATTTAGATCAAAGTGAAAAAGAAATGGCTAAGGTTGAGGCTATAATAAATTCTATGACTAAGAAGGAAAGAATAAACCCTAATTTGGTTATATCCTCTTCTTCTAGAAAAAAGAGAATAGCAAAAGGTTCTGGAACAGATGTACAGCAGATAAACAGGCTATTAAAGCAGTTTGAAGCTAGTAGAAAAATGATGAAACAAATGAAAGGCATGCAAAAGGGTTTTAAAAAAGGTTTATTTGGAAAACTACCTTTTTAAATATAAAAACTAATTAGAATCCTTTAAAGGAGGTGAATATAAATGGCAGTTAAAATAAGATTAAGAAGAATGGGTGCAAAAAAAGCTCCTTTCTACAGAGTAGTTGTTGCTGATTCAAGATCTCCAAGAGATGGAAGATTCATTGATGAAATAGGATATTACAATCCAACAACTGAACCAACTACTGTAAAAATAGATGAAGAAAAAGCTTTGAAATGGGTAAAAAATGGTGCACAACCATCTGATACAGTTAAGAAGTTATTCAACATGACTGGTATAACTGAAAAAATTTCAAAGTAGTACTGGGGGTGCTTTGTAATGAAAGAATTGCTGGAAGTAATAGCAAAATCACTAGTAGACAACCCAGAAATGGTATGTGTAAATGAGATAGCTGGTGAGCAATCTATAATTTTAGAATTAAAAGTTGCTCCAGAGGATATGGGAAAAGTTATTGGTAAGCAAGGTAGAATAGCAAAAGCTATTAGAACAGTAATGAAAGCAGCAGCTATTAAAGAAAATAAAAGAGTTGTTGTAGAAATAATATAATTGCATACTAAAAGCGTAAAATAAGAGTTAGGATTTCCTAGCTCTTAATTTATTTTACTTGAATTTAAAGCAACTTCATAGTAGAATAATGTAGATTAAAATAGTGAATATAAATATTGTATAATTTAAAAATAAAGAGCGGGAGGTCTACACGTTGGCAGATTACTTTAATATAGGTCAAGTAATAAATACCCATGGAGTTCATGGAGAGCTTAAAATATTACCTCTTACAGATGATATTACTAGATTTAAAACTTTAAAGTATGTTTTAATAGATGATATGGAAAAAAACATACTTGGGGTAAAGTTTCAGAAGGATAAGGTTATTTTAAAAGTAGAAGGAATAAATTCTATGGACGAGGCAATGAAGTATAGAGGTAAATATATAAAAATTAATAGAAAAGATGCTGTACCTTTAGAAGAAAATACTTATTTCATTGCGGATTTAGTAAAGTGTGAAGTTTTTGATACAAATGGAGAAAAAATAGGTAAAGTATATGAAGTTGTTAAAACAGGAAGTAATGATGTATATTGGATTAAGGGAGAAAAAGAGGTATTAGTTCCAGCCCTAAAGGATATAGTAAAAGAAGTGGATATAGACAATTTTAAAATAACTATAAGGCCTGTAGAGGAGTGGCAAGCATAAAAATGAAAATAGACATATTAACCCTATTCCCAGAGATGTTTAATATATTTGATCACAGTATAATTGGAAGAGCAAAGCATAATGGATTATTAGATATTAATGCTATTAATATAAGAGACTATTCTGAAGATAAGCATAAAAAAGTAGATGATTATCCTTATGGAGGCGGAGCAGGTATGCTTATGACTCCACAACCTTTAGTTGATGCTATAAGTAGTGTGAAAAAACATAACAAAGGCAAAGTTATCTTTTTAGGGCCTAGGGGGTCAGTATTTAATCATGGAACTGCATTGAAATTAAGCCAAGAGGAAGAATTGATTTTTGTCTGTGGACATTATGAAGGTATAGATGAAAGAGTTTATGATTATATAGATATGGAGATTTCTCTAGGGGATTTTATATTAACAGGAGGAGAAATGGCCTGCATACCTATTATAGATTCCATATGTAGGTTAATACCAGGAGTACTTTCCACTAGTGAAAGTTATGAAGAAGAATCTTTTTATGAGGGAGTGTTAGAGTATCCTCAATATACAAGGCCAGTATCCTTTAGAGGAAAAGACGTGCCTGAAGTTTTAATATCTGGACATCATGAAAATATAAGAAAATGGAGAAGACTTGAAGCATTAAAATTAACTAAGGAAAAAAGACCTGATTTATTCAAAAAAATAGAATTGACAAAAGAAGATAGAAAATTATTAAATAGCTTAAGGTAATAATATATATTTATATTGTAAAAATGAAATTTTTGTGATAAAATGAGTTTTGTGCTAGTACGGGCGGTCCTCTGTCTGCTTAAGGCTGGGCAAGAACGTCAAATAACTTTAAGGAGGGAATGCACATGTTAGAGATTATAAAATCAATAGAAGCAGAACAATTAAGAAGCGATTTAGTAGAATTTAATGTTGGAGATACTGTTAAAGTTCATGTTAACATTAAAGAAGGAACTAGAGAAAGAATCCAAGTCTTTGAAGGAACAGTTATAAAGAGACAAAATGGTGGAATAAGAGAAACTTTCACAGTAAGAAGAGTAACTTCTGGTGTAGGAGTTGAAAGAACATTCCCTGTTAATTCTCCAAGCGTAGCTAAAATAGAAGTAATAAGACATGGTAAAGTAAGAAGAGCTAAACTATTCTACTTAAGAGACAGAGTAGGAAAAGCTGCTAAAGTTAAAGAAGCAATAAGATAAGAAAACGGGGCTTTTAAAGTCCCTTTTTTTATTATTATTTTATATAAAATAGAATTAAACATGAAAAATTAATTAAACTAATTTTATATAGATGTTAAAGCTTATCCAAGAAGATTTTTTAGGGTTGTTTCACAGGTAAAGTCAAATTATTTAAGTAGTTTAATAAATAGGAAAGGAGCTATTTACTATGGATATTAATTGGTTTCCTGGGCATATGGCTAAGACTAGAAGAGAAATAAAGGAAAATTTAAAATTAGTAGATGCTGTAATAGAGATAAGGGATGCTAGAATAGTAAAATCTAGTGCTAATCCAGAAATAGAGGAAATATGTAAAGGAAAGCCTAGAATAATACTTTTAAATAAATCTGATTTAGCAGAAGAAAAAGTAACTAATGCATGGATAAAAGAACTTTCAAGAGAAAACATAAAGGTTATTCAAGCAAATAGTACCACTGGCCAGGGCTTAAAAAATATAAAGCCTATTTTAGAATTACTTTTAAAAGAAAAATTAGAAAGATTAAAGAATAAGGGAGTAGTTAATATAACTACTAGAGTTATGGTAGTTGGCATTCCCAATGTAGGAAAATCTTCTTTTATAAATAAAATAGCTAAGGGAAATAGAGCAAAAACTGGTGATAGGCCTGGAGTTACTAAAAGCAGACAATGGATAAAGACTAAGTTAGGAATAGAATTAATGGATACACCAGGGGTTTTATGGCCTAAATTTGAAGATCCGCAGGTAGGAATGAATTTGGCCTTTACAGGGGCTATAAAGGATGAAATAATGAATATAGAGGATTTGGCCTTAGAACTAATAAAAACACTTCAAGGTTCATATGGTAATAGAATTATTGAAAGATATAAATTGGAAAGTTTATCAGAAGATGCTCTAGAAAATATGAATAGTATAGCCATAAAAAGAGGAGCTGTTATGGCTGGTGGAAATATAGATTATACTAGAATAGCTATTACAATTTTAGATGAATTTAGAGGGGGAAAACTAGGAAAGATTTCATTAGAAACTCCCTAAAGGAGCGAAAAATTATGGATTTTAATATTTGTTCTATGGGATTAGAGAAGAAAAATGTTAAAGAGATAAAAGATTTAGTTAAATACATAGAAGAGAATTTTCTTAATGTAAAGGAAGAGGATTTTTTAAATATAACAAAAGCTTTGCTAGAGGATAATAGAAAATCAGTTAATAAACTAGCTATAAGCTTATTAAAATATAGAGAAAGTATGGAAAAAGAAATAAAAAGAGTTACTAATATGTACAATTTTGATAGGACGTATTCCAGTAATTCATATGTTATAGGAGCGGATGAAGTGGGAAGAGGTCCACTAGCAGGGCCAATAGTAGCTGCAGCAGTGGTTTTGGATTTAAATATTAAGGATACAAAAGAAATGATATTAGGGTTAAATGATTCAAAAAAGCTTTCTTTTAAAAAAAGAGAAGAATTAAGTGAAATTATAAAAAAGAAAGCATTAGCGTATAAAATATGTTTAATAGATAATAAAGAAATAGATACTAAAGGTATAGGATGGTGCAATAATCAAGTGCTTTTAGAGTCAGCAGTTGGAATAGATTTAAAACCTAGTGTAGTTTTATCAGATGGGTATAAAATTAAAGGAATTAATTTACCTAATAAGGCCGTTGTTAAAGGTGATGCTAAAAGTGCTTCTATAGCATGTGCTTCTATATTAGCCAAGGTTTACAGAGATAATATTATGATAGAATACTCTAATTTATACAAAGACTACGGATTTGAAAGAAATATGGGATATGGTACAGAAGAGCATATAAATGCTATAAAAAGCAAAGGAATAACTAGTATACATAGAGAGAGTTTTTTAAAAAATATATAAGAGAATCCACTATCTTCACCAAAAGAGATAGTGGATTTTTATATGTAAAAGGCATTTTTTATTAATCTTATGGAAGGATTTTTTTCATTATTATTTAGTAGTATTTCCATAACATCGAATCTAAAATTTTCATTAAAAAGCTTCTTTTTTAATATATATAGTTGAGCTACTTTATAAATTTTAAATTGTTTATTTTTTGTAACAGCTTCACAGGGGTAACCATAGAATGTTCCATATCGGGTTTTTACTTCTATAAAACAAGTATATTCCTTATCCTTTCCTATTAAATCTATCTCGCCAAATTTACAAGAAAAATTTTTATCTAATATTTCATATCCTAGATTTTTCAAATAAGTTTCTGCTAAATCTTCACCATATTTTCCTATGTCTTTGTTAAGATAATGCATAATATACCTCCTTTCTTAAAAATAATACATAAAAATCATTATAATGCAAAATTATACCATAAACTATAATAAAAATTGCTTTCACTAGTGATAAGGGTATATACATAAACATACTATACTAATTAACTGAAAATTTCAATAATTTATTACTATTTATATAAATTTATAAAAATATGATTATATTAATTATATTTGTCTAGAATTAAAATATGTATTTATTAAAGATAGTGTAAAGTGAAATATGAAAAAGTTAAGCTTAAAAATGTTTTGCCCGAAGGGCGCAGAATAATAAAATAATTTGTAATTTGAAGATGAAGTAACGAATTTTGAGCATGACAAAAAATCCTTTTGAGTGAAGGAAAATTTTTGATATTAGTAATCTCTACATGGAGTTATTCACGTAGTGGCTAATAAATATCCCATA
>NZ_CABDWS010000058.1 GCF_901447495.1 Haloimpatiens lingqiaonensis | reverse complement strand
AAGATTTCGTGGGGTAGGGGTAAGTGTATCTATTTTTGCGACCTATCGGTCTGCGGGCTTACCAGCCCTTTAAGTAAATGTAAAAAGATACAATTCCAGTAAAAATAAAATTTTTACTGGAATTTAGATGCTAAATCTCTGAATAATTAATATTATTATTGCAATAATGGAATATATTGTAGTATAATTATATTAACAAATTTGTTAAAAATATTAATTATTTAGAATGGCTGAATAGTTACTACTATAATAATTGGGGGATATTATGTACAAGATTGTAAAAAAGATTAAAATAAGCGGACAAGGAATCACAAAAACGTTAGCTTTAACAATTGCATTGTTAGTTTTTAATAGTGCTATTGCTTTTGCATATCCGTATAACGCAACAATGGATTACAGTTGGGGATTCGATAAGGGAGCAAGCAGAGGGAAAATAATAATGTACTATCAATATGGTGCTATGAATTGGAGAAGTCATGTTGATTTTGGCGTAAATCAAATAAACAACAATCCAGCAGCAGTATCTTGTTACTATGGCTCATCATATAATTCTGCTGACATAGTTGTTTCATCTAACTATTGGACTGATGTTACATGGAGTGGAAGTGCATATGCACCTAAGTCAGTAAAACCAAAAACAGTTAAACTAAATTCTGCATCTTCAAGTGCAAAATCAGGTTCCTCATGGTTATGTAATAGTATTGCAACTCATGAGCTAACTCATATATGGGGATTAAATGATTGTGATAATTCTAATAGTATATGTTGTGGATATGATAGCTCACGAAATGTGAATACTATAACAAATGATGTTACAACCTTACTAAAAAGTAGATACAATTAATATAAATATATTAGGTGATTCTAAAATAGACAATTGAAAATGTTTGTCACAGTAGAAGAAAATTCAAAAGACTAACGGCTTAAAATTAAGCACTATCAATAGTTACAGTATTTTACAATCATCTAAATAAATATATGAATTGGAGTGAAATAAATGAAAAAAAAGTTAATTTCAGGTATACTTCTTGTGAGTCTTGTTATGAGTGTCGTAGGTTGCAATAAAGCTCTAGATAGTGCTAGTAAAAATAATGAAACAAAACCTAAAATAGTAGCTTCATATGAACAAATATCGGGATTAAAAGAGTTGAAAGATAGAGCTGATACAATAGTTGAAGCAGAAGGAACTGACAACTATGAATTAGTTGACTACAAGGGTATAAAAATGAGAAAAACTGTTATTAAAGTTATAGACGTTATTAAAGGAGATAAACAATTAAAAGAATTGAAATTTTTACAAAGTGAAGGGGTTAAAGGCGAAGAGCCTATAGCCAAAGGTGAAAAAGTATTGATGTTTTTAAAAAAAGGGGTTGATAATCCAGATTCATACATTACATTTGGAGGAACTCAAGGGATATATAAAATAGTAGAATCTACTAGTAAGAGTAATAATGTAACTAAACACCTAGAACCACACTCAATGGTAAATAACAAAATTTTAAAAGAATTAAATGATAATTATTATGATTTAAAGGAAAAATTAAGAAATTAATGTTCGGTATACACTTCAGTTTATATCACGCCCTTAAGGATCATAACCATCAAGCTAAGCTTATGCAAAGTTTGATGTTCATTATGTGGTTTAATCACAGTATAGTTTTAATAAAACAAAAGTCGTAGATTTTACTCTACGACTTTTATTATAGTATAATTGTATAAGTGACCTCTTAATAAACATAACTTTCCAGTTTATTTCACACCCATATAGTCATTATAAAAATGCCGCTAGATAGACACTTTTATTGATTACTGCCTTTAAAACATTTAAGAAACATTTCGCAATTTTTTATCCGATGACTACCTGCCGTAACACTCCCACTTCTAACAAAGTGGGAGATAACGGCAGCTACGTCCCTGGATAACGATCTCTAACCTTCAGTTGGAGTAAAAACTCCATCTGAAGCTAAGAGCTCTGTTTATATTCCATGGACTCACAAATATCTTCATAGGTACCACTTTGTACAAGCTCTCCATTTTCCATTAGAAGAATTTCATCAAAGCATCTCAATTGTTCCGATAATTTATGAGTTATCATTATCATTGTTTTATCTTCCATTGATAATAAGAACTTTTCTAACTTGTTAGTAATATTCATATCCGTTGCAGAAAACGCTTCATCCATAAGATAAATAGATGCATCAGCTAAACACATTCTATAGATAGCTAAAACCTGTTTTTCTCCGTCACTTAAATCCTGGCAATTTGATTTTTCAACTATAGAATTTAGCATATTTTTATCTAGAGCATTTTCTAGAAAACTAACCTTCTTAAAAGGAAATGAATTAAAGATTGTCACATTGTTTTTATATCCGCTAGCAAATATATGCTCCTGTTGATTTACATTATGAATTATATAAGAAGTATCTATATCATCTAGTTTTTCATCATCTATATAAATATTCCCCTTATTTAATTCCACATATCTCATTAAAGCATTAATTATAAATGTATTCTCCCACATCTTTAGCTGAAAATCTCTTGTAGCTATAATTAGTTATAGTTCTAAAGAAGTCTTTTTTTAAACTCACTTCAAAAGCAATACCCAATTTAAAATTCAATAAATTTTCCATATAGGAAAGACCCAAATTTAAAACATTACATCCAATATATATTAAAATTAGAATCCCTAAATAGGCTTCATCACCGCTTCCAATAGAATCAAATAGTTTTTTGGTTAAATAAGGAATATTTGCTAAAGCTATAGTAGCTAGTAGATCACAAACTACATTTAAAAGTATTAAATGCTTTATTTCATATAGATACTTCTTCATAATATTTTTTAAGCCTTTCTATTTCTCTTTTTGGTTTATCCACCATTTCCCCTAAATAAATATTGTACTCCTCTTGAAGAATGGAAATCTCTCTCTGCAAAACTTCAACAGCATTCTTATAATTTCCTAAAATCTCATATATCCACGCCATAAATTCAAGTGGATCTACAATACGTGGTTTCTCCTGTAGTTCCATAGACTTTTCATAATCTCTAAGTGCCCTATCATAATTCCCCACTCTTACCATTCGATCACCTCGGGAAATATATGCCTTCCAATCTAACGGAAACTCATTTACACCTTGATTCCATAACTTTATAGCACTTTCCTTATTACCTAACTGAAATTCAATGTCCCCTTCATAAATAAAATCCAATGGCGTATGCTTAATCTTTTTCACTTTCTTTAATGTATCCCTTGCCTTATCATAATGTCCGTCCCTGATTAACTGATCCAAATAAAATAAATGTCCACTCCAGTAATTTGGGTGCTCCTTTGTAAATTTCTCATAATATTTAATTAAACCATCATGCCTATTATAATATTCATCACCAAATACACCATTCTCTGCATGAATAAGTGCTCCGTGATACTCTTTCTCATAAGGTTCATATTTTAAAGCTTCTTTTATATAAATAGCCGCTTTCTTATGATCATTTTCAGCCCTGTGATTATAAAGTTCCCCTAAAAGGAAATACGCCTTGGAATCTTTAGGCTCATCCTTAAGGGTATTTTCAAGAAAATTCACAGCATAGTTAAATACTTCTGGACTTATTATCCTTTCATTGCAAATAATATTTTCTATTCTTTCCATTTGAACTTCAGAAGGTATAACAAATAGCTCATCAATAGTAACTCCAAAGTAAACTGAAAGCTTTGGTAGCAACTCAATATCTGGTGCTGTAATATTATTTTCCCATTTTGAAACTGCTTGATAAGAAATGCCTAGATGATTTGCTAACTCCTCCTGAGTAACTCCCTTTTCTATACGTAAATTTTTTATTTGTTTTCCAATTTCAATAGCCATACATTTACCCTCCAACTATAATTAAGCTGATTCATGAATCAACCTAATTATAGTTTACACTGTCTTTATATTCAATAACTTGTATTTTTATATAACTAAACCAATAGTTGAGGTAAATATATCTATTTAACTATCCCACAAAGGCATTACATGATTCCACCGCATTGTACCATTTGTGGTTTAATCATCTATATTAATTCTTTTTATAAAAAAGCTGCCAATCAAGAAGTTTTGCTCCTCAATTGGCGGCTCTATTAATTTTAATCAATGAAACTATAGCATATATTATTATACATATAGATTATTAACGGAAGGATAAACAAATATATTTCGAGGCTTTCTCTAAATGTCATAATCAGTGATGTTAACATAAAATAACCTCCTATAATCTAATATATTGATATTAGACTTAGGAGGTTACTGATTTCAATTATTTAAATTTTAGTTTACATTAAAAAACTTTGTTAGTAAAAATTTCACCCTAGAGGATGTTTATATTATTTATTTTCTTTAATAACCTGTTTATATGCATTTGTATCTACATATATTTCATCTTTTAATGGGTTAAGTTTTTTCTTAATAATCATATTAATTTGATAACCTGCTGCTGCAACATTTACAATTAAAGAAATTAAACTTACAATAAAAAATGCTGTTGGATTATGTGTAGTAGCCACAGGTGCTATACGGTCTGCAAAGGAAGGTACTGTCATAACAAACATAATCCACAAAGCAAGGGTTTGTGCACGGTGTTGTAACCATGCTCCTTTCTTTATAAAAAATGTAGGTATAGTACATGATAATAGCAGTGCTAAGCCACAATAAATTGAATGGTCAGATATACAGTTATATGTGTAAGCAAAGTTCCATAAATCATAAGCTAATACATAAATCCAAATCATATCAGGCCAAATCATATCCTTTGTTTTATCTTTAGATACAAAGATTCCAGTCCAACCACAAATAATTATAATATTTAAAATTCCTGCAATACCATTCATAATATTCCAAGGGCCAGACATTACCCATAAATTATCTATATAAGCTCCATTCCATGCACCATAGGTAAAACATTGAAAATCACGAATTGCTGCTTCAAATATATTAATTGCCAAAATAAGTGCTGGAAAACATAACACCCATTTCTTTTTTGCTATAGATGGTTTATATCTAATAGCCATAAAACCAAGACATCCTGCAAGTGCCGAATAAGTTTTCACCCAGTTAAACCAGTTGCCTGTTCCATATTCATTTCCTGGAGCTGCCGTTGTTGGCCAAACAAAAATAGTTAATACTATAGGAATAATTAAAAAAAGTGTAATTCCTCCCCATTTTGTTGAACGCCCAAACTCATTAAAAGCCATTAATGCAAATAAAACAAATAGCCAAATAGCCCAACTGTTAAAATTAGTTGCTTCATATAAAATGCCCATATTAATTTTTCCTCCTTATTTTACCTTGTATACATTCAAATACATATGAATTTTTCTTAGCTGCAACCATATTTATCACCATTTATCTTCAGAAGACCTATATTGGCTTCTATATAAGCTAATATAGGTCTTTTAATTTATTTTAGTAAGCAATAATCTCCTTAATCATAAACTCTTTTCCACTCAATAATCCCAAATCATCACTCCCACAATTTGGACACTTTTTACCATTCTCTATAATATTAAAAACTTTGCTGCATCTTTTACAAATAGCATTACCTGGTATTATTTCGATTTTTAATTTTGTATCTTGTAGTATTGTACCATCAACTGCCGCTGGATAACATTCCTCAATATACTTTGGAACCATTGATGAAAGCTCCCCTATTTGTAAAACTAATGCATCAATTTTAGTAAGCTTTTGCTTTATTGCAATTTTTTCTATAGTGTTAACAACTTCAATTACAACACCTAGTTCATGCAAATTAATCACCTATCCCATCTTTCTCCTATGCATATAATCTTAGATTATCTTTATTTTGTAAAAAGTTTTTGAAACTTTCTAACTGCAATTCTTCCTTTACGTTTTATAACATTTTTAACAACAACCGGTTTTAATTTTTCTAATGATACACCTTCATTGTCATACTTTCTTACAAGTGAAATAGCATCAAATTTACACTTAGTTGTGCATTGACCACATCCTACACACATAAATTCATCTACAATTGCAGCACCGCAACCAAGGCAACGATTTGTTTCCTTTTTTACCTGCTCCTCTGTAAAAGTAGCACGTGCATCCTTAAAAGACTCTTTTGCATTTATTCCATTTATGTGACCTGGTCTTTGTCTTGGGGTGTTATCATATCCTCCTAATTCAACACTACTTTTATCTAATTCATGGTACTCTCTTCTATCACGACCATTAACCAAACTTTGTCCTGGTTGAACAAAACGATGAATTGAAATTGCCCCTTGCTTACCCGCAGCAATAGCATCTATAGCAAATCTTGGCCCAGTATATGAATCACCGCCAGCAAATATATCTGGTTCTCCAGTTTGATAAGTAAATGGGTCAGCTTTTATTGTTTTGTTTGGATTTAATTCTACCTTGCTACCTTCAAGTATGTTACCCCAATCAATTGACTGTCCTACTGAAAGTAATACATAGTCTGCTTTAACAAATTTAACATCATTTTCATCATAAGTAGGATTAAATCTTCTATTTTCATCAAATACAGAAAGGCATTTCTTAAACTCTACTCCAATAACCTTACCATTTTCCGTAACAATACGTTTAGGTCCCCAAGAATTATTTATGTTGATGTGTTCTGATATTGCCTCTTCAATTTCTTCCTGAAGAGCTGGCATTTCATCACGACTTTCAAGACAGAACATATCAACTTTTGTAGCTCCCACTCTTATAGCATTTCTTGCCACATCAATAGCAACATTACCGCCACCAATTACAACTACATTTCCTTTAAGGTTTATATCTTTTCCTAAGTTTACATTACGTACAAACTCAACACCTGGGATAACTCCCTCGGCCTCTTCTCCTTCTACTCCGATTTTTCTGCCTGCTTGTGCACCAATTGCAAGGTAAAAGGCTTTGTATCCCTGTTCTCTTAACTGGCTAAGAGTAACATCTTTTCCCACTTCAACACCTATTTTAAACTCAACACCTAATTCTTTTAAAATATCAATTTCTGCATTAACCACTTCTTTTTCAAGTCTAAAGGATGGGATTCCTAATGTTAACATACCTCCAAGAGCCTTTTGCTTTTCAAATACTGTTACCTTATATCCATCAATAGCTAAATAATAAGCACAGGAAAGTCCAGCTGGTCCACCGCCAACAATAGCAATTTTCTTTCCATATTCATGTCTCTTTCTAGGCACATAACGATTTTGCATATTTAAATCCTGCTCTGCAATGAATTTCTTAATTTCATCTATAGCTATTGGATCATCAATATCTCCTCTAGTACAAGCATCTTCACATTTTCTAGGGCAAATACGTCCACATACTGCTGGAAACGGATTTTCTTTCTTAATTAACTCTAATGCTTCTGTATATCTTCCTTGAGCTGCCAGCTTAATATATCCTTGTACAGCAATATGTGCAGGACATGCAGTTTTACAAGGACTTGTACCCGTATCCACAACATTTTTTCTATTAATTCTATAATCTACATTCCATTTATCAGGACCCCATTCTGCATTACGCGGAGTTTCCTCCCTCACTATTGCTTCAACAACTGGTTTACTTGAACAAAGCTTTTGACCCAACTGTATAGCATTTACTGGACAATTTTCAACACATTCACCACAGGCAACACATTTATCCTTGTCCACATGAGAAACATAGTTAGAACGCATCATATCAGCATTTGTAAACATTGAGGCTCCTCTTAATGAAAGACATGAACATCCACAACAATTACAAATAGCATGGGTTTTTCCCGAACCATCTAAGTTCGGTATCTGATGCATTAAACCGTTTTCTTCGGCTCTTTTTATAATTTCAAAAGCTTCTTCACGAGTGATTTTTCTACCTCTTCCTGTACGAATATAATATTCTGCAGCATGACCTAGTTGTATACACATATCTTCTTTTAGGTGTCCACAACCTTCACCCATAAGTTCCCTTGCAGTACGACAAGCACAATCAGAAACTGAAAAAATTTCATTTTCATTAAGATACTTTGATATCTCCTCATAAGATGCTCTTCTTGTTTCTCCATTTATAGAAGTTTCTATTGGAATTACACGCATAAGTCCAACTCCTGGTGGAAAACTACCTGTTGACCTAGGTCCGTTTTCTATACCATAGGCATCAAAGGCCTCAGCAATTTGAGGATATTTATAGGAATATTTTTTATTATTAACCATCATCTCCATAATACCTGGTACCCAGGTTTCATACCAAAACTTGTCTTCTCCATTAATGGTATTCACAAAACAAACACCTATATCTGCTAATTCTAATAAAAGTTCTTTTGTCCTTTCAACACTTTTTCCGCATAAAGGTGCAACTTCTTCTGCCGTAATTTTTTTCCTAATACTCATACAAAGCAAAACTTCTGCCATTTCATCTGTAACAACCGGTTCAAGAATTCTATAACGGGCATCCTTCTCTGTAAACCATCCTCTAGAACCAGGTTTATTGCCACTAACTTGATTTGCAAATTGAAGAACTTTTTGTTTTACTGCCATATTCATTACCCCCTAAAGTAAATTTTTATAGCTATTGCTCATTCCATATTTTAACTTCATTACGTAACCAGTTTGCCCATTCCACTATTCCTTCACCTGTCTTTGCAGAAATCGGAATAATCTTGATATCTGGGTTTAATTTCTTCACTCGCTCCTTGCATGCTTCTAAATCAAAATCAAAGTACTCTAAGGTATCAATCTTATTGATTAATAGCACATCACAAATAGAAAACATCAAAGGATATTTTAATGGCTTATCATCACCTTCTGGAACACTTAATATCATGGCATTTTTTGATGCCCCAGTATCAAATTCTGCTGGACAAACTAAATTCCCTACATTCTCTAAAATTGCAAAATCAATTTCTTCAGTACCCAGTGCACGTAATCCTTGTCTAGTCATATCTGCATCTAGATGGCACATTCCACCTGTATGCAGTTGAATAACCTTTGCACCAGTTTGGGAAATAGTATGGGCATCAACATCAGAATCAATATCCGCCTCCATAACCCCTATTTTCATATCATCTTTTAAAGCATTGATAGTTTTTGTAAGAGTGCTGGTCTTACCAGAGCCTGGAGATGACATTAAATTTAACAAAAATGTTCTTTCCTTCTTTAATTCTTTTCTAAGCAAATCAGCATCCTGATTATTGTCATCAAAAACGCTTTGCTTAATTTCAATAACTTTGTAAGTATTCATATTGCCTTCCCCCTATTTTTATCCCACATTTTACTCTATTTTGCCCAGGTATGACTTGTAAATTTCAAATAATATCATTTTTTCTGTGGTCATACCAAGCTTGTTTAAATTTTAACATTATATGTATTAAAAATCAATGTTTTCTCATAAAGTTAAATTTTTATATAGTAATAATATATTATATACACTAATTAATTGACTTTTTTTGTAGATTTATCTACAATAATCTTGTGATATTTGGTCAGACCAATACAAAGGATGTGTTAGAAATGTCTTTACGTAAAATAGTACCTCCTACAATGAAAGAACTTTTTATTAAAGAGGTTGAAAGAAAAATATTATCTGGAGAATGGAAAATTGGAGATCGCTTACCTACTGAACGTGAAATGGCTAAGGAAACTAATGTAAGCCGAACTGTTATAAATTCAGGACTTTACGAACTTGCTCAAAACGGGTTTGTTGAAATCATACCTAGAAAAGGCGTTTTTGTTGGGGATTATATTAGAAATGGACAATTAAATACACTTTTGTCAATTATCAACTTCAACGGAGGTAAATTTGACAAAAAAACCTTTGACTCATTAACATCATACCGTATATATTTTGATTGTGAATGTGCATATTTAGCAGCTCAAAACCGCACTGATGATGATTTAAAGCTTATGAATTCCATTTATAAAAAAGCTCTTGAATCTACTAATAGTACAGAAAGATTTCAATTAAAATTTGAATTCCTCCATGCTATATATTGTGCCACAGGTAATAATATCTACCCATTAGTATGTAATTCTTTCAAAAAACTTTGCATTACCTTTAATGAACTAATATATAGAATTCTTAACTATGAACCTATTGATTATATGGCTGAATTGATAGATACCATTGAAAAAAAAGAACCGAATGAAGCACGAAAAGTAATGTACGCATTCTTAACTGAACGCATTGATGAGCTAAAACAGGTGTATTTTAAAGATTAATTTATACGAAAAATCTTAGTATAACCCTTTCCGTTTTATGTAAATATATTTTTATTTGGTACTATAAAATATTTTGAAATAATCTTTATTAAAATAAAAATATATGGTATAACTTATAAGGATACATAAAAGTAGATAATATACACGAGATATACGGGAAAGGAGGATTTAGTGAGGGAGCGGCACTTATAAGACGGATACCTCACTAAAGATAATTTTATGAGTAATAAATCAAAAGCAGTAATGTATATGTTATTATCATCTTTAGCCTTTGCATTTATGGCTGCTATGGTTAAACTATCTGGCAATATCCCTATTATGGAAAAAGTTATATTTAGAAATTTAATTAGTTTATTAGTTGCTTTTATAGTTTTGAAAAAAAATCATGCGCCTTTATTTGGAAAAAAGGAAAATCAAAAATACCTACTGGCTAGATCCTTACTAGGACTTACTGGGGTAATACTTTATTTTTATTCCATAAGCAAATTGTGCTTAGCAGATTCTTCTATGTTAAATAAGCTATCACCTTTTTTTATAACTTTATTTGCTATTTTATTTTTAAAAGAAGATTTAACATTTATGAAAATAGTATCTATAATAGTAGTTTTTATAGGAGCATTATTGGTTATAAAACCTCAATGGAATTTAAGTGTTATACCGGCAGCAGCAGGATTTTTATCCGCAGCTTTTGCAGGAGCAGCATATACCTTGGTAAGATTTTTAAAAGATAGAGAAAATCCATCTACTATAGTTTTTTATTTTTCTTTGATTTCTGTACTAGGAACTTTACCTTTTGTAATATTTAACTTTGTACCTCTAACTAAAATTCAATTTTTATACCTAATATTAACAGGAGTATTTGCTTCTATAGCTCAATTTGCATTAACTTATGGCTACAAATATGCACCAGCATCAGAGGTAGCCATATATAATTATACAAATATAGTATTTTCTTCAATAATAGGATTCTTTATTTGGAGGGAAATCCCTGATTCTCTAAGTATACTGGGAGGAAGTATCATAACAATAATGGCTATAATAGTATATATGTATAATAAAAATAGATAATAAAAAAAGTGGTTTTTTCAAAAGTAACATTGAAGAAAACTTTTGAAAAAACCACTTTATTCTTTTAAATACTATCTATGATCTTTTCCATCTTGAAGGTCTTAACATAAGTAACATTGGATATATTTCCAACCTTCCTGCTAACATACAAAATGAAAATACTATCTTACTAAGTGGTGAAAAACTACTGAAGTTACCCATAGGTCCTACTACCTTAAAACCAGGCCCTATATTACCTATGGTAGCAAATACTGAGGTAATAGTGCTTTCCATATCCATTCCATCTATTGATACTATAAGAACTGCCACTACAATAATAGCCACATATGCAAATATAAATAATCCTACTTGAGATATACTTTCATCATCAACTACCTTACCATCTAATTTCACGGAATTAACCATTCTAGGATGAACTATCCTGTTTACCTCTCTTTTTATAGCTTTAAACATAAGCACTATACGGACAGTTTTAATTCCACCACCAGTGGATCCTGCACAGCATCCTGTAAGCATTAACAATGCTAAGATTGCTTTACTAAGGGTTGGCCATAAATCAAAATTAGCTGTAGCATAGCCCGTAGTTGTTACGATTGATGCCACTTGAAAAGAAGACTGCCTAAATGACTGACCAAAAGAACCATTATTTAGTCCTCTTATGTTAAAAGCAATTACTACCATAGCCAAAAATACTATGCCAATATAATATTTAAGTTCTTCATTTTTAAAGGCCTGTTTTACATTTCCAGTAATTAATTGAAAATATACAGTAAAGTTTACCCCAAAAAGCAACATAAAAACAGTTATGATAACTTCTGCATAGACATTATTATATGCCCCTACACTGCTATTCATATTAGAAAATCCTCCAGTACCTGCAGTACCAAAGGCATGGACCATAGCATCATATAAATTCATGCCTGCAAACAAAAGCAATATTATTTGAACTATTGTCATGGCAAAATATATTAAATACATTATCTTAGCTGTTTGCTTTATTCTAGGAACAAGCTTTTCTGGAGCTGGCCCCGGACTTTCTGCCTTTAATAAGTGTATAGTGTTTCCACCTATAGAAGGCATTAAAGCCAATGTAAATATTAAAACGCCCATACCACCTATCCAATGGGTAAAGCTTCTCCAAAATAATATACCCTTAGGAAGGGACTGTACTTCCTGCAAAATGGTTGCTCCAGTGGTTGTAAATCCTGATACTGTTTCAAATATACAATCCACAAAAGAAGGTATTGCCCCACTTATGTAAAAAGGAAGTGCTCCAAACAAAGATATAACAACCCAACAAATAGCCACCGATAAAAAACCTTCTTTAGCATAGAAGGTCTTTTTCTTCGGCTTAATAGAAGACATTAATATTCCAACAGCCAACATTATTATAATAGTTATAAGAAAACTATAGGCATCTTTTCCCCCATAGATTAAAGATACAATAAATGGAAGTATCATAACTAAAGCTTCATACTTTATTACATTCCCTAATACCTCTAAAACTACTAGATAATTCATATTTTACGACCTCCCTCAAGGAGAATATCATTTATATCCATTAAATTACCTATTTCTGTTATTATAATTACACTGTCTCCGCTTTTAATGAAATCATTTCCTCCAGGAATTATTATATTATGATCTCTAACTATAGCCGCAACTAATACTCCTTTTTTTACTTTTATGTCTTTTAGAGGTATGTCTATACATTTAGTTGTTTCATTAGCAGAGAATTCCAAAGCTTCAGCCTTTTCTCCCACAATTTTATATAGGTTTTCAATAAAACTTCCCTCTTTATTCTTTAAGCCTCTTACAAATCTAATAATTCTATTAGCTGTAATCATTTTAGGACTTATAACACTTTCAACTCCAACCTTTTTAACTATGTTATTGTAATTTACTCTAGTTATTTTAGTTATAACATTATGTACATCGGAATTTAAAGCAAACAATGATGAAATTATATTCTCTTCATCCCTATCTGTTAAAGCTATAAATGCATCGGCTTCATTTAAATTTTCGGACTCTAAAAGTTCTTCTTCTGTTCCATCGCCATTTATAATAATTGCTTTAGGCAATAATTCGTTTAATTCTTGACATTTATCATAATTTTTTTCTATTATTTTTATTTTTGTACCAATTTTATCAATTAGTTTAGCAAGATAGTAACAAATTCTTCCGCCGCCTACTACCATTATGTTCTTAACTCGCTCTTGATACTTGCCTAAATATTGTAAAAACAATGTTATATTAAGGTGGTCCCCTATTACATAAACTTTATCATTACCTTGCAATACAAAATCACCTGTAGGAATTAAAACCTTATTATTTCTTTCTACAGCACAAAACAATACAGAACACTTTTTAAAATTAATACTAGAAATAGGTTTATTAATTATAGCGTCATTTTCTCCAAGTCTAAAACTAACCAAATCTACTTTTCCGCCAGCAAAGCTTTCTATACTAGATACAGATGGAAATTTAATAAGTTGTGCAATTTCAGTTGCAGCCTCTTTTTCTGGATTAATAACCATATCAATCTCTAATTCTTTTTTTAGAATTGAAAGTTCTTCAGCATATTCTGGATCTCTAATTCTTGCAATAGTATACTTTGCTCCAAGTTTTTTTGCTGCTAAACAGCATAAGGAATTTCTTTCATCACTATTGGTAACAGCAATCATCACATCTGCGTTATTCACCTCTGCTTGCTGTAGAACCCCTATACTTGTACCATTACCTCGTATACACATTACATCCAGGTTATCCATGGCACGTTTAAGCGCTTCTGGATTTTTATCGATAACAGTAACATCATTTCCCTCTTGTGATAAATGTTTAGCCAAAGTATATCCTACCTTACCATCTCCCACAATTATAATATACATTTTTCTTACCTATCCTTTCGTAAATAAAATACAAATCATCTTTTGAAAATCAATAATTTTACATTTGTAAAACACTATGCAATAGTTTAATATTATACAACAATTTATATTATATTACAAATTTCCCAAGCTTAAATACTAGCATTCTAATAAACATAGATAATAAAGTTGTTTATCTAGATAATATAAATTACTTAATAGAAAATGCTATAGTTAATTTTTATCCACTACCACTGTTCTGCTACATTTACAATTTAATTGCCCAAATATACTACTGCTAAACTATGTTATCATTTGACTAATTTACAGAGTTGAATTCACACAAAAGAATAATAAACATATATTGATTATAGTAAACGATGAAATAAGGAGATTATTATGTACAATTGTTTTTACTGCTACAACTGCCCTTATTATTACATGTGCAATACATGTAAATCCTACTATGATAAAGATGAGTATTTTCAATATGACCTTTTTAGACAAGATACTAATATAAAAAATACTTTACCTAAAAATACTGAAAATACAAATGATGGAAAAGTTCTATTAGAAAATCAAACTATTAATCCCCAAACATTCAAAATATCATATCCTTTTATAGACAATCCTAAGCAAGATGAAACAAAAAATATTATTAATAATGAAATAATTAATACAACTTTAGCTTTGTTTAAAGATCAAGTTCTTATACCAGAAAAAATAGATTTTGCAGAAATTATAAGTTTTTATGAAGTACCTTTAAATGAAAAAGGATTGCTCAGTATTTTATTTGGAATATATACTTATGTGAACAAGGCAGCTCATGGATTTACTAAATACGCATCTCTAACTATAGACTTAAAATCTGGGAAGGTATATACATTTGAAGATTTATTCAATCCTAAATTTTATTACAAACCAATTTTAGATGATTTAGCTAAAAAGTATATAATGGAAAATAATATACCATTAATTAATGAATATAATGGTATAAGAGAAAATCAAGAATTTTACCTAACACCAAATTCCCTAGTAATTTACTATCAGGTTTATGAATATACACCTTACTCACATGGATTATTTAAAATAGAGATTCCTTATGAAAAAATTAAAACCATATTATATCCTGGAAGTCCTATACAAAGACTTTTATAATACTTGAAATAATTAGTTAACAGTATTCCATAAACAGAGCTCTAACCTTCAGATGGAGTTTTTACTCCAACTGAAGGTTAGAGCTATACAGAGGACTAAAAGATATGGGAGTGGAAACTGAACTTGTAATATTCAAAGGAATGAAGCACGGACCAACAAAGCCAGGTATACACAGAGCCATTATGGAACAAAACTTAGATTGGTTTGTTAAGCATATTTAAAATACAAAAACTTTTGTATACAACTTAATCTTGCAACTATATACTTTCTATAAATGAAAGCACCTTCTCTAAACCTTAATCATAGGATAATATTATGAATCTATGAAAGGAATGATCAATATGCATAATTCTTGCCAAACATATTATTGCCCTTATTATATGAACACACCATATAATGCTTGGGACATTATGTATAATTATTACAACATGTACCGCTGTCCTTACTACGTTGACACTCAAATGTATAACTCAGACTTTCCAAAAATTCAATTAAAAGATTATGTTCCCTACCCCTTTGTAGTTAATATTGAAGAAGCTACTAAACAAAATAATACTTTCCGTACTGCTTTATGGACGGGAAACCATTTGCAACTTACTTTAATGAGCATACCTGTTGGAGGAGAAATAGGTTTAGAGAGTCATCCTAATCTTGATCAATTCATACGTATTGAAGAAGGTCAAGGCATTGTTAAAATGGGTGATAGAAAAGATTACTTGGATTTTCAAAAAAGAGTATATGATGATTTTGCTTTTATCATACCTGCTGGTAAATGGCATAATCTAATCAATACAGGTTATAAACCAATTAAATTATACTCTATTTATGCTCCTCCTCAACATCCAAGCGGTACAGTTCATGTAACTAAGGCTGAGGCAGAAGCTACTGAACAACATTATCCTAGATAAGCTTCCTAAGGTTTGGGTACTTAAAGTATAGACATAAAAATAAAATGTGATAACTTAAATGTTAAGCTATCACATTTTTTGTACTCTAATAATAGTAAATTTGCACCCTTGGTGTACATTTTATTTATATTTACATGTACATATTTTTAAAAATACTTCTTCAGTATCAATATTACCGTAAAAATTTTTAGAAAATTTGAGTAAGTGCACACTGATAAAAGGAGGCAATGAGATTTTTATCTTCCAAAGAAGCTGAGATGCCTTCACTTACTTTATTGCCACTCCCATTACAAAACAGTTTTGTCTCTTAGCACTTACTTAAGACTTCTTTTCTAAAGTTTTCTAAAGAAACCCTTTCAATAAAAAAACTTAATTTTTCTCCCTGCTTGGCATTTTCCTTATAATACTCAAATATAGCATCTACTAATCTTAAAGCCTGTTCTTCTGATAAATCTTTAGCTATAATATCAGCAATCCTAGGATTATATCCTGCTGAACCACCTGCTGTTACCATGAGTTTACCATTAATGTCCGCTATAACTCCTACATCCTTACTATAAACGCTTCCGCAAGCATTTCTACATCCTGATACACCTATTTTAGTTCTACAAGGCATATCCATCCATTGATATTTTTTAGATAGTTTCATACCTATACCAATGGTATTAAATTTTGACCTCTTACAAAATCCTGCTGGGCACATCTCTACATTTTTAACAGAATTTTGAGTTTTAACAGCCGGTTCCATACGCAGTTCTTCCCATATTTTAGGCAAATCACTTTCCTCTAAATTAGTTATCAATATTCTCTGTCCAGATGTTATTTTTATAGCTCCATTATACTTTTTAGCTACTTCGGCTATTTTTTGAAGCTTCTCCGGGGTTATAAATCCCCCAGGTATATGCGGAGTTATACCATATTTTCTTTTGCCTTCCCTTATCTTTTGCAAATTCCCAAAATATTCTCCCATATATTGCCTCCTACATTTCATTTTTTAAATATATTATATCCTATCTAATATATTTAAAAAAACATATAAGTATTTATCCCCTATTTCTTAAAATAAACTTCTAGTTTATTTTATTGCTTTTTATTTTCATTATTTTACCGGTGCCGGTGCTTTTACCACAATTAACTCTAAAATTTCATCATGCTTATTTCCCACATTCATTTTTGTTTTAAAAGGTATTTTCAACACACTTCCTTCACTATATTCATGGATTTCCTGTTCATCTAATGCTATAGATAATATGCCTTTAAGTACAGTCATATAAACATTAGAATTTGAAAAATGCTCTGGCAACCCTTCGCCTTTGTTAAATATCATGTGCAAATAATTAATATTTTCATCAAAAATAAGCTTTTCTACAGTTTTAACATTATCTCTAGTCATTTTATAAACTTTCTCTATCATTTACTTTACCTCCATAAATTATATTTTTATCTAAATTTATTATATAAATATTATCATACCAAGATAAAATTTTCTGTAACATATGCTACATTAATACATCCACTTTATGTGGCTGTGGCATTAATAAAATTACATACAGCATATTGCTTTGCAAGTTTAAAATAAACATAATATATTGTATGCGTTACTTTTAGTGCGGCAGTCCCTTATTTACATACCTAATGGCTTTAGCTGGACACTTATCTATGGCTTGGCTAATTTGATTACTTTCTTCACATCTCAATATTTTCTTGGTTACTACTGCCTTTTTATCCTTGACAATAAATTCTTCTGGTGCTATCCTCATACACATTCCGCAACCAATGCAAAATTTTTCATCTACACTTAAAATAGCATCTTCTTCATCTATAACATCGTCTTTAGGAATATCCTCTTTTTTTACAATTTTAGAAGTAATAATTGCCATAATTAAAATTGATACTGTTGTTAAACTCCACCTAATAATCATAAACTTAGGCCCAAGAAATTTAGATTCATTAGCCAGCATGGGAACCTTAATCACCGCCCAAGCGCTTAAAATAATAACTATATTAGCTACACTTGCTCCTTTTTTAATAAGCATTTTGCATACAGGAAAAGCGGCATATATAGGCCCTGCTGAAAAGCTTCCTAATAAAAAAGAAAATACAAAACCTTTAGCACCTGAACCTTCTCCTAGAGCATTTTCAATTGTTTTTTTAGGAACCCAAGCTTCAATGAGAGAAGTGAGCAAAAGTACCACGGGCATTATTATAAACATTTCTTTTATATAATATAAACTGTTATTTAATGATTGTATGCCCTTATCAGGCATGAAAATTAGTAAAAATAAATATATAACAATGACAAATGCTAAAAAAATATTATTCTTAATTTTCTTTATAACTGTATTCATATTATTCCTCCCATTAAAAGTGCTATAATGATTGCAAATCCAAAGCTTAACAAATTTCTAGTCAATGCAAACTTAATTCCAAATTCCTTTTTCTCAAGCGGGAATGTTACAAATCCCACCATAGTAAGGGTAGTTAAAAATGCAACTATTGGTACTATATTAGCACCTGCATTTACAAGTGAACCCACCAATGGGAAAGCCACGAAGGCTGGTATTAATGTAATACTTCCTGCAAGAGCTGAGATAACCGTTGATATAAGTATATTTGCCCCCCCTAGATATTGCTTAATTTTATCTGGTGGGATAAATGTAAGTATTAATCCTATTAGAAAAAGTATTCCTATAATTTCTCCTATCATGTTTTTCATTAGTCCGCTTGACATTTTAATTGAATTAAAAGTTTTCTTCTTATTTTTAATAACAGATACAATAAACCCAATTATTGTAATTACCCAAAGAACTATTGTAAAAATATCCATTCAACTTTCCTCCTCAATTCTCTTTACTTTCATTATAGATTGTTTTAATATTAAAGTTAGTTACCTAGGTCACTAATTTTAGAAAGGAGAAATATTTTTATGTTAGACTTTATCCATATACTTGAGAATATAGATTTGTTTAAAGAACTAGATCGTGAAGATATATTCAAATTATTTACAATACATTCTTATAATATAAAAAGTTATAAAAAAAATGCAGTAATATACTTTCAAAATGAAAAGTGTACAACTTTTGACATAGTTTTAAAGGGAACTATTTCCGTACAAGGAATTGATGATAAAGGAAACTACATATCTATAAGTGATTTTACTATCGGCAATATGATAGGTGGTAACTTGCTTTTCTCTCATAAAAATTTTTATCCAATGATGGTTTTATCAAAAACTGAGGCAACTATTCTTCATCTAAAAAAGGATTTGATTTTAAAGCTTTGCCAAAGTAATGCCAATTTCTTAACTAAGTTTCTTCAATCACTATCAGATAAGACATTAATTCTAACAGATAAAATAAAATCACTATCGTTTAAATCCTTAAGACAGTGTATAGTTGATTTTTTAATATATGAAAGTCATACTCAAAAAAGCAACAAGATTAAATTAAAATTAACTAAAAAAGAATTATCCGAAAGATTCGGTGTGCAAAGAACTTCTTTATCTCGTGAATTAAATAAAATGAGAAAAGATGGATTGATAGAGTATGATGCACATTATATTACAATTATTAATATAAATTAATTATCTTGAAATATACTTGTAGATTTCATCCATAAACTTATATTTTTTATTGAAAAATCTTTTTCCAATGAGCTACTTAAATAAAAACTATGTCTGCACTTTTTGTGCCTTTGAATCTTTATACTGATGAATCTTTACCATTACTAAACGAGCTATTGGCTGCGCAATACAAGCTTCAACAAAGAAAGCAATAGCGAAGTTACGAGGCCACTTGTAAAAAAACATACGAATAGGCTCCATGCTAATATGGCGGCTTCCTATCCAAGTGCCAATAACAGTTAAAAAGATAGACATTAGAAATACTGTAAAGAGAATGTTTATCACAATATGAGCTCCAAAGCTATCGCCCTCTTTCACAACTCGCGAGGTTAAACATTCAGCTGGTTTATATGTAATCAATACTAACGCAATTACAGCAATCCAAATAAAAGGGATAACCTTAATCGTATCAGCCCAAATATACATGTGAAAACCTAATTCAAAAAATGTTATAAGAGGTGCAATAATGTTAACAGAGATAATCGATATAACCACCATAAATAATGCAAATTCTTTTTTGTTTTGTGGTAATTTCATATAAAATTCCATACTTTTTTGTAAGCGTCAAAGTTTTAGCACCTTTAATAATTCCAAGAATAGTATTAAAATATCCTAGTAAGGCAAGAATATGCTTTACTAGGATTAATTTATTTTTTATCTTTAATTTTCATATTTTCAGGAATC